>NZ_JBFHHX010000189.1:0-4846 GCF_041596795.1 Lutibacter sp. | reverse complement strand
TCTTCCCAAGGCATCAAAATAGGTGCAATTTACTTGGTATAAATCTAAGTTTGAAGCTGCCGCTCCAGTTGCTTTTAAGCTATTTCCTCCACTATTTATATGCATTTGATCTACAATTTTAGATAAAACAGCACCTTCAATTAAACCGGGTTTATTTCCTTCAGCCGCCACATCAACAATACCAATTCCATCATGAGTATCTAACACCGTTAACGCATTTTTAGGACTTACTTTTAACCATTTTTTTAAACTGGAAGCATTTTTATTAAACAACGTATCTAACACTAGCACTGGTAATGCAAAATCATATACATAATCTACTCTTTTTGCAATTTCAATTTGCGTTTTATAGTACGAATGAATTTCAACCAAAACTTCAATTCCTTTTGCTTTTGCTTTTTTAGTAAGTTGACTTATAAATTCATAGGTTTCATCAATCATAAAGCATGATGTTCCTGGTTTTTTTATAGCGTAACCAGCAGCGTCTAAACGTATCATTTTTACGCCTCCTTTTTCGAAAGTATCTAAAATACTTTCTAAATATTGAATTCCTATTTCACTATTTACATCTATATCTATTTGATTGCTAGTAAAGGTGGTCCAAATTAATTTAACTGAACCATCGTTTAATTTAACCATGGTAAATGGTAAATTTGGACGCGGTCTATAAATTGATAATAAATCTGCTTCTGTTGCTCCATTTGGAAAAACTGTATTGTAATTTAAAAACAATGAAGCATATTCAGATTTTTCTCCTTTTTGAAGGTAATCTTGAAATTGAATTGATTTTGCTGATACATGATTTACAATTAAATCGGCCATAATATCAACCTCTTCGCTTAGCTCTTTTAAATCATTCCAATCACCTAATCTAGGATCTATTAAATTATGATCTATGGGATCAAACCCCGCATCTTCTCCATCAATTGGGTAATAGAATGGTAAAATGTGTAAACCTCCAAAGAGCCCTTTTAATTCATTTTTAAATAACGAATTTAACTCTGTTATACTTTTACAACCAAGTCTATCTATATATGTTATTAATTGTATTTTATTTTTCATTTCCCTAAATAATTTGTTGAAAAAATTTAAAAAAAGTGAACCGTTCCATTTTATAAAAGAACACTAACCAATTCTATTAAGAACAGTCCACTTTTAAACTTACCTAATTCAAATATGTTTTGTATTTCAAAATTGTTAATCCTTTAATGCTAACAATAAATTAAAGTAATTTTATTACCAGCCTTTTAACATGTCAAATGGCTGGTGATAATCTTTAAAAATATTAAAAAGTATATGCAAATGTTAAAGAAGATGATCTTCCTGAAATTGATCTTGCTCTTACATAATTTGTTTGACCTTCAACTATAGAGCCTTCTTCAGATTCTGTAATTCCAATAGTATCAAATAAATTGTTTACATTTAATGAAAGTGATAATCCTTTTGTAATAGTAACTTTCCCAAACATATTCACATAAGCATACCCTGGCATTACTAAATCATTATTATTTTGAGCATATGATTTTGTGTTTCCAATAATACTTGCTCCAATTACATGATTTCCATTTTCACCAAAACTGTATGTAGGAATTAAACTGTAAATAAAATCTGGTTGTCTTCTCGGTGTGTTTCCTATATTAGATCCATCAACTGTTCCTGTTATTTCTGCATTTGTATATGTAACTGCTCCTCTAACATCAAAATTGTTTATCTTTATTGAACCTTCTATTTCAACACCTATTGATTTGTAATCGTTTTTTTCAACGTTTTGAGTGGTTGCTTCAAAACCTGCCTCTTCAGTTGTTTTGCCATAAAAACCAGTAATGAATAAACCTGCATTGTCAAATTTTCTTTTGTAACCTAATTCTGCCTGATCTAAAATATCTTTTGGATTTCCTAAAGAAGTCATTGGTTGACCAAATGTAAAGGCACGATCTGCTTTACCAGAAGCACCACTACTATATCTTGCAAAAACTGCAGTTTCATCATTTAATTTATAGTTACCACCAATAGAATATGATACATAATCATAGTCATAATTAATTGGATTTGAATTTGCATTATCTACTACTGAAACATTCATTTCAATTGGCTCAATAGTACCATTATTATTTACATCTAAATTTGCAGATTGTGTTCCTCCAATACTAGAACCATTTACCTTTACATTATCATATCTTAAACTAGCATCTAAGGTTAAATTTTTATTTGCATCAATTGTAATTGCAGCATAAGGTGCATTTATATTATAAGAAGCATTGTATTTTTGCGTACAGCAATTTCCCCACTCAGCAGCTCCATAGGATGCTTGTCCGTTTTCTGTTATTTTTGTACCATCAGCTAAAGTAACATCTAATGGAGCAGCATCTACACCGTTTACTTCAGTTAAGTGAACATTCCACAACCAAGACATTTGAATGTTTTGATTTGCAGTAAAATATCCTGCAGTTAAACTAACCTTGTCAAATTTCTTTGTTATCTTAAAATCATTCACAAAATTATTGAAGTTCTCTAATTCCGTATCAAACATCATAATTCTTTGGGCCAATCCATTTGGATTATTAAATACATTTCCCGTTACCGTATTTGTAACTGTTGCACCTGTAGCATCATAACCGTTATAGGCAGCAATACCAGCAACCATATCATTAACAGTTCCAACGGCTGCGGTAAAAGGAGCTATAAATCTACCTTTATTAAAAGCAATTCTTGATTTGTTGTCTATTTTCCAATCATTTTCTAAATTGAATGAAAATTCTGCACCAATAGCATTAGAAATAGGATGCATACCATCTGCTACGTCAGCATTTCTTCTATTCCCATTAGAGTCTAGACCATTATTTTGTGTTAAATATGGACTATGCTGAGTACCTGTTGTAGCATCAAACCCTTCAATATTTCCCCAATTAGGATTGCTATTTGTTCCTGTTACTTTAATTGGCATTGGCATATATGCTGCCGTTCTATCATTTAAAAATTTATAATAAACTCTGGCATAACCATTTTCAAATCTCTTTGTTAGATTTAATTTAATTTGACCGCCTTTATTGGCTAAATAACCTGCATCTCTTACGCCTTCTCCTTGTCTAAAAAAACCTCCTACATGAAAAGCAACACCGTCACCTATTGGAGTACCATAATCAAAATCTGTTTTAAAACTATTGTAGTCTAATCCAAAAGAAGTTGAAATTCCTCCTCCTTCAACTTCACCTGTTTTACTAATAAAGTTTATAATACCTGCTGGTGAATTACTTGAAAGTGTAGATGCTGAACCCCCTCTAATAGCTTCAATTCTTGCAACATTTTGATCTGCTCTTAAAAAAATATCAGATGTAGCAAAAGCTATATCACCATATAAAAGTACTGGTAAACCATCTTCTTGTAACTGTAAATATTTTGAACCTCCAGCGGAAATTGGCACACCTCTCACTGAAATATTTGTATTTCCATCACCACCTGAAGACTCTGTTCTAATACCAGGAATTGTTCTAAATATTTCAGAAGTTGATCTTGGTGAAGATTGCTCAATTAGTTGAGGTTTTAACGTAGTAACAGAAACACTCGACTCAATTTTTGATCGAGGATTAGCAACACCAGTAATTACCACATCATCTAACGACATTACATCTTCTCTTAAAACAACATCTAAAGAAATATCACTTCCTTGTAAATTTATAGATTTTAAAAATGTTTTAAACCCAACATAAGAAACTTCTAATGTATATTCTCCAGTTTCTAAATTCGATATTATATACTTACCATCCATGTCAGAGGTAGTTCCTATTGAAGTACCTTTCATTAAAATATTTACTCCTGGCAATGGTTGACCAAAAGCATCGTTTATGGTTCCTGAAACACTTTTTGTTTGTGAAAAAGCAACACTAGAAATAGCTAAGAAAAATATATAAATATAATTCTGCTTCATTAAAAATAGTTTTTTCATAATATTAAAGTTATTAAATTTGATTAATATCTCGAATGTATACAGAATTGATACTTTAATATTTAAATTTATCACCGAAAACGATTTCGATTTTACCGAAAACGATTTCGATTTTACTTTTAAATAAATTTATTTTACAATATTTAATTAAAAGATGAGGTTGTAATAATGCAAATTATTAAAGAAGTAGGTATATCTTCTAAACAACTCCTTCAAAGACAGTAAAGAATTTTTAGTTTGTAAGTATAAAAACAAAATAAGCTCTTAAAAATTTACTTATTTTTACTAAATGGGAGAAGTAACGTTAAAACAAATTGCTGAAGAACTTGGTATTTCAGTAACGACGGTTTCAAAGGCTTTAAAAAATTACGCCGATGTTAGTCCAAAAACTAAAACGGCGGTCATAAATCTTGCTAATAAATTAAATTATCAACCAAATTCATTTGCTGTAAACCTCCGAACAAAGGAATCTAAAACTATTGGTTTAATTATTCCTGAAATTGTACACCATTTTTTCTCAAATGTTGTAAATGCTATTATTGAAAAGGCCGAAAAAAAAGGATATTTGGTAATTATTTTGCAATCTAACGAATCGGAAGAACTTGAAAAAAAACAAATAGATTTATTATTAAGCAAGAGAGTTGATGGTATTTTAATGTCGTTATCTAATAACACAAAAAATTTGGATCATTTAAAAAAAGTTATTGAACATAATGTCCCTTTAGTTTTATTTGATAAAATCTCAAAATTGCTAGATTGCTCAAAAGTTGTTATTGACGACAAAAGTGCAGGTTATGATGCCACAGAGCATTTAATTAAATCAGGATGTAAAAAAATCGCTCATTTTAGAGGTCCTTTAAATCCACAAGGTTCAATTGATCGTTTTTTAGGGTATAAAAAAGC
>NZ_JBFHHX010000188.1:0-4867 GCF_041596795.1 Lutibacter sp. | reverse complement strand
GCGTACGCTAGTGATTCAACATTATTAACAACGGTTGGTTTGTGTTTAAAGCCGTGTTTTGTTGCAGACCAAGTTCTAACTGGCGGTTCTCCGCGTCTTCCTTCTAAAGATTCTATTAAAGCTGATGCTGATCCACAAACATAAGAGCCTGCACCTAATTGAATTGTAATATCAAAGTTAAAACCTTCTTTGTTTAGAATATTTGTACCTAATAAATTGGCATTATAAAAATTTTGAATAAGTAAGTCTAATTCGTGTTTAAAAAATTGATATTCTGCACGTAAATAAATAATTCCTTCTTGAGCTCCTGTAGCATATGCGGCTAAAATCATACCTTCTAGTACTAATCCTGGAAGATGTTGCAATAATGCTCTATCTTTAAATGTTCCTGGTTCACCTTCATCGGCATTGCAAATAATATACTTAGCGCTATCAACATTTTTTTTACAAGATTGCCATTTGTACCCAACTTCAAAAAAAGCTCCGCCACAACCTAAAAGTTTAGATTTTGTTATTTTATCTATAATTTCTTGAGGAGAATATTTTAATCCTTCAACAATGCTTTTTCCCATTGTGTAGGGTTTAAAAATTACAGATTTGTTTTTTGGAATATGTTGAATTGTACTTTTTGTTTTGCTTGCAAAATCTTTTAAGTTTTCTCCGTTTTTAATTTTATCAATAATTAATTTAACTTTTTTAGGTGTTAAATGTGTAAATGGTTGAAAATTAATTAACGCCGCAGGACTTTGATCATTTAAGCCAATACAAGAAGTTTCAAATAATGAAAAATTTTCATTTCCTGGTTCATTAAACGTACAACCTGTTTCTTTTTCAAATGCTATTTTAATAGCATCAAATCCTTTAAATTCAGAAATTATATTATTGCTTAAATAAATTATATTTTTCCCTGTTGGTTTTTTGTGAAAAAAGTGATAAAAAGAAACTACGCTATCTATTTCAACAGTTGAAACATTTAAATTGGTTGCTAATTTAGAAATAGCTTGGTTTGAGATATAGCCAAATTGACGTTGTTGTTCCCAAAGTTTGTTTAATAGATGCGTTCTATCCATTTGAATTTATCTTGAAAATTAGACTACCTAAAGTTACTAATTTATTGGTTGTTAAGCACTATTTTATGGATGTTATATAAGGAATTATTATATATTAATTTATTTAGTTTAAACTTAAAAAGATGCTTAATAAATATTCAATTTTTGCTTTAGTTATTGTTGTTTAATTTTAGTTTGTTGCATTATTTATTTTTTAATTTTATGTATAAATAGGTCTACATAATTGTTTTTACTGAGAATCTTTTATTAGTTGATCATATTCATAAACAGCATGTTGCAAATCAAACTCTACATTACAATTATCGGTACAAGATGTTACTTTTAAATTAAAATAATCTTCAAATTTATCTATGGCCATTTTTAGTGTATTTCCTGAAAATTGTCCTAGTCCACATCTGCTAGATATTTGCATAATATTTACCCATTCTTTAATTTCATTTAAATCTTGAGTAGTACAAATTCCTCTTTTTATTTTTAATATTTTTTGATATAAAATTTGATTTCCTACCCTGCAAGGTGTACAAGCGCCACAAGATTCTATTTTAAAGAATTTGATAAAATTTTCTAATATTTGAATAATGCTTCTAAATTTATTAAAAACCATAACAGAACCTCCGCACAACAAATCTTCTTCACAAATTTTTCTATGAAATTCGGTATTGTTTATACATTCTCCAGAAGGTCCGCTAATTTGTATAAAGTTTGGTGCAGTTGCCTGACATAAATCTAGCAGTTCTTGAACAGTCATTCCCCATTCAATTTCATAAATTCCAGGCTTGGCAATGTCACCAGCAACGCTAAGTATTTTGGTTCCAATACTTTCTTTTGTGCCAATATTTGTAATAAATTTATCGCCTAACTCTATAATTCTAGAAGCCATTGCAAAGGTTTCTACATTATTTACTACCGTTGAGTATTCTAAATAACCTATATCTGTTGGAAAATGATCTCTAATTCTTGGCTCGCCTCTGCAACCTTTTAAAGACTCTATAAGCCCTGTTTCTGCGCCACAAACATAGGCGCCAGCACCAAGCACTACTTTTATTTTAAAATTAAACGTTGGAATTCCTAAAATGTTTTTACCTAAAAAGCCGTTTTTTTGAAATTCAGCAAGTGTACTTTCTATTTTTTTTAATAAATATTTGTATTCAGCTCTTAAATAAATAAATCCATATTTAGCTCCGGTAATGTATGCAGACAAAATCATTCCTTCAATAACAACACCCGGATAATTATTTAATAAAGATTTATCTTTAAAGGTTCCGGGTTCGCCTTCATCGGCATTACAAATTATAAACTTTTTTGCACTCTCTTTTGTTTTACAAGCTTCCCATTTTGTGGCAGTTGAAAAAAAAGCGCCACCACGTCCGTTTAATTGTGTGTTTTTTAATGTTTTTAATAATTTATCGGGTGAAGAGGTTACTATTTTTTTTAAAGAATTTCCCATAGTATATTCTCTAAAAAATATTGTTTTATCTTTTGTAGGTGTATATTGTATTTTACTTGTTGGGTTATCTGCAATGGAGCTTAAATCTACATAGTTTTTAAGGTTTTTTACAAGTAGTTTTACCTTTTCTGGAGTTAAATTAGTAAAAGGATAAAAGTTTATTAAAGCTGCAGGTTCTTGATCACTTAACCCAATACATGAAGTTTCAAATAACGAAAATAAAGGATTGTTGTCGTACACATTAAAAGTACAGCCTGTTTCTTTTTCAAATGCAGCTTTTACACTTTCAAAGCCATTTAATTCTGAAATAATACTATTATTCAGGTAAATAATATACTTACCAGTAGGTTTTCTGTGGAAGAAGTGATAAAAAGAAACCACGCCTTCAATTTCAATTTTTGATACTCGAAGTTTTTGAGCAATTTCGGAAATAGCATTGTCAGGTATGTAACCATACTTATTCTGAAACTCCCAAAGGCGAGATAATAGCCCAGTACGTTTCATAATTAAATAGTTTAGTTACTTTAAATATACAACATAAACAGTTGTTAATCAACTAAATCAAAGGGTTTTTTGTAGGATTGTTTAAATCCAATTAAATGTTTTAATTTGTTGAATATTTTTCATGTTTCATTAAAAAGTATTCAAAATAGTATAATTGGAAATTAGTTTAGAAGAATATGTTTAAGTTTAGAAAAGTTTTTTGTTTTAGGTGGCTTTTATTCAACTTCAAAATTAAAATAAGTAGTTTTAAAAGGTTCCTTATTTAAGGTAAAATGCCACCATTCTTTTGGGTAATTTCTAAAACCATTTTTTATCATAATTTGTTGTAATAACTTTCTGTTATTTAACTGTAATTCTGTAAGATGTGGATAATTCACACCAGATTGTTCACCAAAAAAGTCGTATGGAGAACCCATATCTAAGTCTTTATTTGTTTTCAAATCAACAATAGTTAAGTCAAGCGTACTTCCTCTGCTATGTCCAGATTTTCTTGCAATATAAGAGAGTTTAAAAAGATTACTTTTATGTATGTTTGGGTAATATTCTTGTTTTTTTAAAGTGTCGTTTAAATCAGTTGCCCAAATAGCAAAATAATCTACTGCTTGTTGAGGTCTGTAAGCATCGAATATTTTTAGAGATAAATTCTTTTTTAATAATTGATGCTGCACTTTTTTTAAAGCTAAAGTAGCCTCTTTAGTTAAAATAATAACGTTAGCATTGTAACCTTTAATAGGTTTTCCTACAAAATTGTTTTCAGAAAAATAACGTAATTCTGTTTTTATACTTGGAATTTCTTGTTGAACATAAACAAACCCTTCAGGAAGTTGAGCAAAGTTATTAATACTTATAAAAAGCAGTAAAAAGGGGAGGAATTTTAACTTCATAAAAAAATATATTTATGCTAATTTAAGGATATTTTTTTTCCTTTTCTTAAAATACAATCCCGCAAAGCAAAACAAGTTTAAAATTAACTTTTTGTTACTAACAAGAAGTTGTACCTTTGTAAGCTTAAAAAATTTAAAATGAAACGCGTAATTGTAGGACTTTCTGGAGGAGTTGATAGTAGTGTGGCAGCCTATTTGTTAAAAGAGCAAGGCTATGAAGTAATTGGTTTATTTATGAAAAATTGGCACGATGAATCTGTGACTATTTCTAACGAATGCCCTTGGTTAGAAGATAGTAATGATGCTATGATTGTTGCTGATAAATTAGGAATTCCATTTCAAGTTGTAGATTTAAGTGAGCAATACAAAGAACGTATTGTTGATTATATGTTTAATGAATATGAAAAAGGACGCACTCCAAACCCAGATGTTTTGTGCAATAGAGAAATTAAGTTTGATGTTTTTTTGAAAATTGCATTGGATTTAGGAGCTGATTACGTTGCTACGGGTCATTATTGTAGAAAAGGAGAAGAAATTATTGGAGGTGAACCAGTTTATAAATTGTTAGCCGGGAAAGATGGTAATAAAGATCAATCTTATTTTTTATGTCAACTATCTCAAGAGCAATTATCAAAAGCATTGTTTCCAATAGGCGAATTAACAAAGCCAGAAGTTAGAAAAATAGCAGCTGAGCAAGATTTAATAACAGCCGATAAAAAAGATTCTCAAGGATTATGTTTTATTGGAAAAGTGCGATTACCAGAGTTTTTACAACAAAAACTGCAACCAAAAGAAGGTGTAATTGTTCAAATTCCTGCAGATGCCCAAATTTTTAATAAAGAAATACCTAAATTTCAATCTAAAGAAGAAGAATTAGCTTTTAATGCAAAGAAATTTAAATATAAAATTACCGAAGGAAAAGTTGTAGCAAAACACCAAGGTGCACATTATTTTACCAAAGG
>NZ_JBFHHX010000187.1:0-4895 GCF_041596795.1 Lutibacter sp. | reverse complement strand
TTTCACTTTTAGATAAATACTTACTAACTTTATCTTACAGACGAGATGGAACTTCAAGATTTAGTCCAGATAACCGTTGGGGTAACTTCCCTGCTGCAGCCTTTGCTTGGCAAATGGGAGATGAAAATTTCTTAAAAGATTCTAAAGTAATTTCTAGTCTTAAATTAAGATTAAGCTGGGGTATTACAGGACAACAAGATATAGATGCTGCATATGCTTACTTAGGAAGATACAATACAGGAAACTCTGTTTCTCAATATATTTTCGGAAACACCGCTTATGCTATTGGTCAACCTCAAGCAACATTTGAAGATGTAAAATGGGAAGAAACTACTACTTATGATGTAGGTTTTGATTATGGTTTATTTAACAATAGAATTTCTGGTACATTTGATGTATATTTAAAAGAATCTAAAGATTTATTATCAAACGTTTCTATTGCCGATGGTTCTAACTTTAGCAACTCTGGATGGCAAAATATTGGTAAATTCACCTCTAAAGGTTTAGAAGCTTCTATTGGAGCAGATATTATTAGAACTGAAAACTTTACCTGGAACGCAAACTACAATATTGGTTTAAATGAAACTACAATTGATGAATTAGCTTCTGGTCAAGATATTTCAACTGGAGGAATTAGTGGTGGTACAGGATCTGAAATTCAAGTGCACAGAGAAGGTTACGCTCCTTATTCATTCCTTGTTTACAAACAATTATACGATACTGATGGTATGCCAATTGAAGGTGCTTATGCAGATATTGACCAAAATGGAATTATTAATTCTGATGACCGTTACATTTACAAAAAACCAAATGCTGACATAACAATGGGATTCCAATCTTCAATGAATTATAAAAACTTTGATTTTGGATTTAACTTAAGAGCTTCCTTTGGAAACTATATGTACAACAACGTTAATTCAAGCAGAGCTCAATACAATTTATTACAATCAACTGAAGCACTTGGAAACATGCCTGTAACAGTTTTAGAATCTGGTTTTAATGAAACAGCCAATGTACTAATTTCTGATTACTACATGGAAAATGCTTCATTCCTAAAAATGGATAATGTTACTTTAGGTTACACATTTAATAAATTTAAAACAAATAACACAATTAGAGTTTGGGGTGGTGTACAAAATGTATTTACTATTACAAATTATAGTGGTTTAGATCCTGAAATTTTTGGAGGAATTGACAACACTATTTATCCAAGACCAAGAACCTATATGTTTGGAGCTAACTTTAATTTTTAAACTACTAAAAAATGAAAACTATCAATTTATATAAATTATATTTCTTTTTGGGTACATTATTTTTCTTTACCTCGTGTACTGATGATTTAAATGTTACACCACAAGATGACGACGAATATCTATCAGAGGAATTCTATTCCACTACAGATTCATACAAGCAAGCCTTAGCAGGTGTTTATGGTAACTTATCATTAACATCAACAACAGGTTCAGGAGCTTCAAACTTAGAAGGAATTGATGCTGGTACTAGCCAGTATATGAGAACCCTTTGGTATTTACAAGATTTATCGGCTGATGAACCTATTTGGTCTTATGAAAATGATGAAGGTGGTGCTGTAAAAGCTATTCAAAGAAACACATGGTCTTCTACAAATAGTATATTACTAGGTAATTTTAGTAGATTAATGTTCTCCGTAGCATTAACCAATGAGTTTTTAAGACAAACAACTGCTGAAAAGTTAGAGTCTCGCGGACATACTGATGCTGTTGGAAGTGATATTGCTGCTTATAGAGCTGAAGCACGTTTATTAAGAGCTTATGCATATTACAACTTAATGGATTTATATGGAAAAGCTGCTTTTGTAACAGAAAATGATCCAGTAGGAACTTACCAAGGTCCTCAATATGAAAGAGAACAATTATTTGAGTATATTGAATCTGAATTATTAGATATTGAAGACGATTTAGTTGCTGCAAAACAAAATGAATACGGACGTGCAGACAAAGCAGTTGCTTGGATGATTTTAGCTAAAATATACTTAAATGCTCAAGTATATATTGGTGAAGATAAAAATACAGAATGTATTACATATTGTAATAAAATAATTGGAAGCGGTTATAAATTAGCAACTGATTATTACCATAACTTTTTAGCTGATAATGATACTAATGATGCTGCACAAAACGAAATTATATTTGCTGCAGTAAACGATGGTGTTACTACTCAAAACTACGGTGCAACAACTGTAATTATTAATGGTGAAGTTGGTAGCTTAGAAGGTAACGCTGCAGATTTAGGAGCCCAAGGTTGGGGTGGTGCTTTAAGAGTTAGAAAGCAATTTGCTGAAAGATTCTTAAACGGTGATGTTCCTTTAACAGATAAAAGAAATTCATTATTAACTGCAGGAAGAGATATTGAAATTACTGATGTTGCAGACAGAGATTCAGGTTATATTATTACAAAATTTAAAAATAAAACATCAGCAGGTGTTGCTGGATCTGACCCAACTTTTGTTGATACTGATTTTGTTATTTTTAGATTAGCTGACGTTTATTTAATGTATGCTGAAGCTGTTGTAAGAGGTGGTTCTGGTGGAACAATGAGCGAAGCTGTTGGATACATAAATGCAATTAGAAACAGAGCTAGTTCAACTACAATCTCTGAAGGTAGTTTAACTTTAAACTTCTTAATTAATGAAAGATCTAGAGAGTTATACTGGGAAGGTCACAGACGTCAAGATTTAATTCGTTTTGGACTTTATACTGGTGGAAATTATAACTGGGCTTGGAAAGGTGGTAGCGCAAATGGAATTGCTTTACCTAGCTATTTTAATGTTTATCCTATTCCTTTAAACAATATGACAGCTAACCCTAATTTAACTCAAAATACAGGTTATTAATCTAAACAAGATATTTAAAATGAAAAATATATTAAAATATTTATTGTTGTCTTTGTTCTTTGTTAGCATCACTTCTTGTGATAATGAAGATCAAGATCAACTGGTAATAACACCTAGCGGTAGTGGAGAAATTACCGCGCCAGCTACTGGAGCAAAATACATTTTGAACCCAGAGGAAGAATCAACCAATCCAGCATTTACATTAACTTGGAATGCTGCAGATTACGGTATACCTACAGAAATTAACTACATTGTTCAATTTGCTGCGGCAGGAACAGATTTTGCAGAACCTTATCTTGCTGGTTCTACAACAAATTTAAACTTAACATGGACTATTCAAGAGTTTAATGGTGCTTGTGTAACTGCTGGTCTTTCTCCTTTTGTTGAAGGTGAGTTAGAAATTAGAGTAATTTCAACCGTAGGATCAAATGCTGTAGAACAACAAATTTCAGAAACTATTACAGTTATTGTTACTCCTTTTACTACAGATTTACCTAAAATTGCAGTACCAGGAAATCACCAAGGTTGGGATCCTGCATCTGCTCCAACATTAGCTGCTTCAGGTTTTGGAGAAACTGATTATGAAGGATATGTGTGGTTAGATGGTGAATACAAATTTGTAGCACCTGATGCTACTGGAGGTTTCTTTTGGGGAAATACTGATTGGGGTGATGATGGAACGTTTACTGGAAACTTAGTTGCTGATGACGAAGTAAACTGTAACGCAACAACTACAGGTTTTTATTTTGTAACTGCTAATACTACAACCTTAAAATATACAACAAAAGCTATGAGCTGGGGAATTATTGGTGGATCTATACCTAATACTGGATGGAATTCTGATATTGATATGACCTATAATCCTGAAACTAGAACTCATACAATCACTCTTGACTTTGTGAATCCATCATCTGACGGAGGTTTTAAATTTAGACCTAACAACGATTGGGCTGGAAACCTTGGAGATAATGATGCTGATGGATCGTTAGAAACTGATGGTGCAAACATTGAAGTTCCTGAAAATGGAAACTATACTGTAACACTTGATTTAAGTAACCCTAGAGAATACACTTATTCATTAGTTAAAAATTAAAAACATGAAATATATACATAAAATAATAGTTCTGTTTGTTTTTACAATTGCATTAATATCTTGTGATAAAAACGAGAACTTTGAAATTTTACCAGCTGTTGAAAGTTTTCAAATAGTTACACCTTCATCTGGAACTGTAATTGTTTTAAACGACACCAATTTAGATAATAACGCATTATTTATTTCTTGGGAAACACTTTCTGATGCTACTGGTACGTTTGACATAGAAGTTGCACAAACAGGAACAGATTTTGCAACTTCATATTTACTTGGTACTACTGAAGCTAAAAACTTTAGTATGACTGTAAATGAAATAAACACTTTTTTACTAGATGTTATGGGCTTAGACCCTGAAACTGCTGTTAGTTTAGATATTCGTATCTTAAATAATGGCACTATGACAGATTCTATCTCAGTAGTTTTAACTCCATATAAAGTTGAATATACAGAATTATATGTGGTAGGAAATATTACAGATCCACAATGGTCACCTGCTGATGCTTTAGCAATGACAAGAACAGATTTAAATATTTTTGAAATAACATTGGTACTTGCAGATGGTGCAGAATTTAAATTCTTACCAACAAATACTGGTTGGGATGGTGATTTTGGTGAAGATCCAAATAACCCTGGAATGATTATTCAAGATGGAGAATCAAACCTTTCTGGGTACACTGCAGGAACTTATAAAATAACTGTAAACTTAAATACTTTCACTTTTGAAGTGGTAGAAATTTTAAGTAGCCCAAGATTAGCTGTTCCTGGAAATCATCAAGGATGGAGCCCTTCAACTGCTCCACAATTAGAAGCTTCTTCTGCCTCTACTACAGATTTTGAAGGATACGTTTGGTTAAACGGAGAATATAAATTTGTTGCTGCTGATGCCGATGGTGTTTTTGATTGGAACAAAGGTCCAGATTATGGAGATAA
>NZ_JBFHHX010000186.1:0-5140 GCF_041596795.1 Lutibacter sp. | reverse complement strand
TGTAATTCCTCAAATTTCTGCAATTATGGGACCTTGTGCCGGTGGTGCAGTTTATTCACCTGCTATGACAGATTTTATCTTTATGGTGAAAAAAACAAGTAATATGTTTATTACTAGTCCTTATGTAATTAAAACAGTTACTGGTGAAGAAACTACATTTGAAGAATTAGGAGGCGCAATGGTTCACAATACAAAAAGTGGAAATGCACATTTTGCTTGTGAAGATGATGCAGATTGTATTGAACAAATTAGAGAATTATTAGATTATTTACCTAATAATAATATGGAGTTAACACCTATATTAGAAATGGGTGATGATCCAAAAAGATCTTGTGACGATTTAAATACTATTATTCCAGACGATTCTAAAATGGCTTATGATATGAAACATATCATAGAAGAAGTATTAGATGCTGGTCATTTTTACGAAGTACACGAACATTTTGCTGAAAACTGTATTGTTGGTTTTGGTAGATTAAATAACCGTTCAGTTGGTATTATTGCAAATCAACCAGCATATTTAGCAGGTTGTTTAGATATAGATGCTTCAGATAAGATTAGTAGATTTATTAGAACTTGTGATGCTTTTAATATTCCAATTGTAACATTTGTAGATGTGCCAGGATACTTACCAGGAGTAAATCAAGAATGGAATGGAATTATTAGACACGGAGCTAAATTATTATGGAGTTATTCAGAAGCAACTGTTCCTAAATTTACAGTAGTAGTACGTAAAGATTACGGTGGAGCTTATGTTGCAATGAGTTCTAAACATTTAGGAGCTGATATGGTTTTTGCTTGGCCAACTGCTGAAATTGCAGTAATGGGTGCAAAAGGAGCTGTGGAGGTAATTTCTACATATAAAAAAGAAATTGCAGCAGCCGAAAATAAAGAAGCTAAAAAACAAGAAAAAATTGATGAGTACGAAACTGCTTTTGGTGTACCTTATTTAGCAGCTGAAAGAGGTTACATTGATGAAGTAATTTTACCAAGTGAAACAAGAGAAAGATTAATTATGGCTTTAGAAGCTTTAAGTTCTAAAGTAGAGTTAGTACCAGCAAAAAAACACGGAAATATCCCTCAATAAAAACTTAGGATTATGACATTACACGAAAAAAAGAAAAGAGCAGCAGTTATTGCAGCAACGGTTTATGTTCAAATGGAAGAGACTGTAGAAAAAATTGCACCTCGCTACGGATGGGGGAAAATGGGATTGGTAAGAAGAATGAACGACAGAGAATTACTTTTTAGCAAAGGAAGAACAATAGGCGCTAGAATTAGTTAAATTTAAAATTACGACACAATGATATATGATAAACACGGGTCATTAATAATGACAAAAATGGATTATAGTGCAGATAGACCAAAGGCAGAAAATCCAATTAAAATACAAGATTTAAGTTTTCGTGATGGACACCAATCATTATTTGCAACCAGAGGGAGAACAGAAGATATGATTCCTTTTGCTGAGCAAATGGATGAAGTTGGTTTTCATGCAATAGAAACTTGGGGTGGAGCTACTTTTGATACAATGCACAGATACTTAGGTGAAGATCCATGGGAACGCTTAAGAACACTTAAAAAATATATGCCTAAAACACCATTCTTTATGTTGTTAAGAGGGCAAAACGTAGTTGGATATAGAAATTATGCAGATGATGTTGTAGAAAACTTTGTACAACGTGCTTGTGATAATGGAATGGATATTTTTAGATGTTTTGATGCATTAAATGATTATAGAAACTTTGAAACTGCAGCAAAAGTTGTAAAACGTAATGGAAAACATTTTCAAGGTACAATTTGTTATACTTTAACTGAACCAAGATTAGGTGGTGAAGTTTATAACATTGATTATTACGTAAACAAAGCAAAAGAATTAATGGAATTTGGAGTAGACTCTATCTGTATTAAAGATATGGCTGGTTTAATTGCTCCTTATGATATTTATAACTTAGTAGTTGAACTTAAAAAAATTACTGATATTCCTTTAAACTTGCATACACACTTTACATCAGGTATGGGTGATTTAGCAATTTTTAAAGCTATTGAAGCAGGTGTAGATATTGTTGATACTTGTATGTCTCCATACGCATATAGAACTTCTCATGCAGCTATAGAGCCATTAGTAATTTCATTATTAGGTACAAATAGAGATACTGGTTTAGATATTAAAAAATTATCAGCTATTAGTGCTCAAATGGAAAAAGTAATTCCTAAATATAAGCACTTAGATAATAGTCCAAAATATGCTATTATTGATACTGATGTAATTTTACACCAAACTCCAGGTGGAATGTTATCTAACTTAGTGAACCAATTAAAATCAATGGATTCATTACATAGATTAGATGATGTATTTAAAATGTTACCAAAAGTAAGAAAAGATTTAGGTCAAATTCCTTTAGTAACACCTACAAGTCAAATTGTTGGAGTTCAAACAGTTAATAATGTGTTGTTTGATTCTTATGAAGGTGAATACTCTAGAATTACACAAGAAGTAAAAGATTTATGCTATGGTTTATATGGTAAAACTACTTTACCTATTAATCCAGAACTTAGAAAGAAAGCTTTAAAAGATTACCCAAGAGGTGAGCAACATATTGAAGTTAGACCAGGAAGTATTTTAGAACCTGAAATGGAAGGTGTTAGAGCTACTTTTAAAGATCTTGCAAAAGATATTGATGATGAAGTATTATTAGCATTGTATCCTGTAACTGGTAAAAAATTCTTAAAAATCAAATATGGTTTAGAAGAAATGCCAGAAGATATGAAAGCAAAAACTCTAGAAGATGTTAAAAAAGAAGAAGAGTTAATTGCTAAAGCTTTATCAGGTGAATTAAAAGTAGGTGTTTCTAATGGAAATGCTGAAATGCAAGAAATGGAAGTATTTGTAGATGGAGAATCATTTACAGTATCTATTCCTAATACTAAAGCTACTACTAGATCTGTTTGGAAAAAGAAAGAAGCAAAAGAAGCAAAAGAAACAGTTAAGGAAGGAGCTTGTACTGCACCAATTCCAGGTATGATTGTTGAGTTCAAGAAAAAGAATGGAGACCAAGTAAAAGCTGGTGAAATTGTAGTTGTTTTAGAAGCAATGAAAATGATGAACAACTTTGAAGCAAATAAGGATGGTATTATTTCAGGAATTAAATTTGATTCAGGTGATACCGTTGTTAAAGGAGATGTATTATTTACAATAGATTAAAACGTAATATTATATTAATAAAAATAGCCTAAGAATTTTCTTAGGCTATTTTTTTTTAACAAATAATGTAAAGTAAGGGTTTTTATTAAACTGTTTCAATTGGTATCAGTAAACAACAAATCTTAAAACTTTTCATTGTATTTTTAACAATTATATTTCAAATTTAATACTCGCAATAATATTTCTTCCAATATTTTCAATACCATCATCTTTTAAACGTGATAAATGTGAAATATAAGAAGTATCAAATAAATTATTGATATTTAAACTTACATCAAAATTACAGTTGGAAAGTTTTAATGTGCCTCCAATTCCTAAATTAACTAAATTATAAGCATTTGACTCAGTTTCAAATTCACTTATATTTTTTTGTTTAAAAGTAGAAGCTAACGTAAGGGTTCCAAATCCGTTTTGCATCCAATTTTTTCCATTAAATTCAACTTTTAATGTATTTGTTAATTTGTTTGCCGGAATTAGCGGTAAATAATTACCGTTGTTTTGTTTTCCAATAACCATTTCAAAAGTACTATTAAAATGCAGCCAGTCTAAAGGATGTGGATGAAAATGCCATCCAATTTCTCCTCCGTATAACTTTGCATTATCTTGGGTGTACTTATAAATATAATAGTCTTCTTCTAACTCACCAGTTGGTGTTATAAAAATATAATTGTTTATGTGATTATAAAATCCGTTTGCAAAAATTTCAAAATGGTCTGTATTATATTCTAATGATATATCTGATTGAAAATTTTGTTCGTTTTTAAGATCACTATTTCCAATTTCAAATCTGTTAGATCCGTGATGTACACCGTTTGATGTTAATTCTGCTAAGTTTGGCGCTTTAAAACCTGAAGCTATGTTAAATCTGCTGGTAATTTTGTTAAATAAAACAGTTTTAAATCCTAGCGATGATGAAATGTTTTCAAAAGATTTGTTGATGGCTTCATAAATATGAACCTCATCATCGTGCGTTACAAAATGCTCTTCAGTGGTTAATTTTCTTGAGTCAAAACGTATTCCTGCTTGTACGGTGTTTTGGTTCCAATTGTACAATCCTGTAAAAAATGTTCCAAAATCTTTAGTAATAGCATCTGGAATTAAAATTTCTTCTCCAAAATTTTCATTTTCCTGATAAAGTCCTTGTATTCCTAAAATAGTTTCAATTTTACCTAATTTAGGTAAATGCCATTTAGCATCATAACTATAAGTATTCAAATTTAAAAATAACGAAGCCTCTTCACTTTCATTTTCTGAATGTTCTTCTTCATCATCATGTTCTTCAAATTCTTTTCTAACATTTAAAGTATAACCAAAAGTGGTTGCTATTTTAGAGTTTGGTAAAAAGAAAATTGAATTTAAACTCACCATTTTAGTAGTTAAATCCTGATAAGGAGATAATGGGGTTTTATGATTGTTTTGCACTCCAATTTCTTCAGGAATACCTAAAATAGAATTATTAAAATTAAATCGTAAAGTGCTTGATAATATACTGTTATTGAATCCGATAGCTGTGTTAAAAGTGGTTTCGTTAAAACGTGTATTGGTTACATTTCCTTGGTTTGGAGTTTTATAATCTGCATGTTGATTATAAGCTCCATTTGCCAAAAATTTCCATAAATTATACGATTTTTTAACGCCAAAAGAGGTGTTGCTTCCTTCAGTATTTGAAAAATAAGATTGATTAAAATTAAAATCGAAGGTATTTAATTCAGCAAACTTTGTAGGGTTAAAATACAGCACACCACCCAAAGCATCTGAACCATATAATAGTGATGCCGGACCTTTTATTACTTCAACGCTTTCTACACTAGATTCATCAATTCCTAATCCGTGTTCATCTCCAAATTGCTGATTTTCCAATCTAATTCCTTGCGTGTAAACCAATACTCTATTACCTCGTAAACCTCTTATAACAGGTTTTCCAATACCAACTCC
>NZ_JBFHHX010000185.1:0-5172 GCF_041596795.1 Lutibacter sp. | reverse complement strand
TACACCAAATGTCGTTGTGCTTTGTAAGATGAGCGTACTAAAGCGCCACTTTCTACATATTTAAAGCCCATTTTTTCACCAATTTCTTTGTATTTAGCAAATTGTTCTGGAGTTACAAATTCTTTAACAGGTAAGTGTTTTTTACTTGGTTGTAAATACTGACCAATGGTTAAAATATCAACTTTGGCATTGGCTAAATCTTGCATTGTTTCAATAACTTCAGCTTCTGTTTCGCCTAAACCAAGCATAATACCAGATTTTGTTCTGCGTTGTCCTTGGTCTTTCATATATTTTAAAACCTCTAAACTTCTATCGTATTTTGCTTGTATACGTACTTCACGCGTTAATCGCCTAACGGTTTCTAAATTGTGTGAAATTACTTCTGGAGCAACTGCTAAAATTCGATCTATATTTGTGGTGTTTCCTTGAAAATCTGGAATTAAGGTTTCTAATGTTGTTTCAGGGTTTGCTCTTCTAATAGCATTAATTGTTTCAGCCCAAATAATAGAACCACCATCTTTAATATCATCTCTATCAACCGATGTAATTACGGCGTGTTTAATGTTCATTAATTTTATAGAACGTGCTACTTTTTCTGGTTCTTCCCAATCTACATTTTCAGGTCTTCCGGTTTTTACACCGCAAAATCCACATGAACGCGTGCAAATATTTCCTAAAATCATAAAGGTAGCTGTGCCTTCTGTCCAGCATTCACCCATATTAGGGCAACTTCCGCTAGTGCAAATAGTATTTAATTTATACTTTTCAACAACACCTCTAAGTTCAGTATATTTTTTTCCAACTGGTAGTTTTACACGTAACCATTTAGGTTTTTGAATTGTATTTGGAGAATCTATATTTTTTTCAGTCATTTTAGTAAAATTGACTGCAAAAATACAAAGTTTTTACAAACTAGAAAGATACCAAATGCTAAAACCAATTAAAAATACAATTCCAAAATAACTCAACACCTTAAATTGTAGTGTAGGACGCCATTCTTTAGGAGTGTTTTTTCCAGAAATTAAAATGAAATTGATAATAGCAAAAAATGGTGCAGTTAAAAATGATAAAACAGTGGCTATTTTTATTAAAAGTCCCATTTCACTCATAAAAAACACCATAATAAAAATAGTTCCTACCGCTAAAAAGCTAATCCAAAACCAATATGCTTTTGGGTAGATTTTATTTTGCAACAACTCAAATGTTTTGGTCATTGCTCTTGGAGAGGCATCTAAGGTTGTTATAGTAGTGCTAAACATTGTGGTGAAAGCAGCTGCGGCAATAAATATATACATGCCATTTCCTAAACTTGTAGTGTATAAATTAATTAATTGTTGCGAAAATACTACGGCGCTATCGCTAAAAGTTTCTGTGGTATGATGCATTACAATAGCACCAAGTGCAACAAAACAACAACCAACAATTAATGTTCCTACAAAACCAATATTAAAGTCAAAAATTGCTTGTTTGGTATCAAAGTTATTTGATTTGTCTTTTTGTTTTTCCAAAGCCCAAAGCGATTGCCATATAGATACATCTAAAGGTGCGGGCATCCATCCTAAAAAAGCAATTAAGAAGCTTATTTCTAGGGTTCCTTTTGGTAAAACTTGTGCAAAGCTTATTGGTTGGGTTGAATTTAAGCTGGCTACAATTAAAGCTATAATAGTACTTGCTGTTAAGGTAACAATAATAAATTTCATTAAATTATCAAGTAGTTTGTATTTTCCTACAACAAGTAGCACAACACAAATACTTGTAATAATAGCACTCCAAATAATTGGGTTTGTGGTAATTCCAAATAAATTAGCTGCTAAACCTGCCGTAACTATAGTAACAGCGGCTTGTATGGTAAACATAGTTGCCAAATTCAAAATAAAATAGGAGAGGAGCACACCTTTTCCTAATTTTTTATAACCATCTAACAAACTTTCTCCTGTTGCAGTAGCGTAACGTGGCCCAATTTGAAAAAATGGATATTTTACAATATGAATTAAAACCAAAGCCCAAATTAATCCAAAACCAAAATCGGCTCCAGCTCTGGTAGATTGCACTAAATGGGAAACTCCAATTGCGGCGCCTGCAAATAGTAAACCAGGACCTAATTTATAAAACCAATTAGAGTTAATTGCACTCAATTTTCAGTAGGATTTTTAATTATTTCAGCCAATAATTTTTTAGCGCGCAACAGTTTTACTTTAATGTTACTCATTGGCTCATTTAATTTCTCAGCCATTTCTTTATAACTCATTTCTCTAAAATAACGTAGGTTAATTATTTCTTGATGATGTGGTTTTAACTGCTTTAAATAGTGTAATAATTGAGCTAGGTTTTGATCTATAATTAATTGGTCTTCAGCTGAAGGAGTTTCATCAAAAATTTTATAAGCTTCTGATTCTTTTTTGTTTAAAGAAATGGTTTCCTTACGTTGTTCTTTGCGTAAATGATCAATAAAAATATTTTTAGAAATGGTAATTAACCACGTTTTAAAATTATAATTTTCATTGTATAAATTAATTTTATCAAAGGCTTTTGAAAAGGTTTTTATAGTAATATCTTGAGCTTCATCTTCGTTTCCTGTTTTAGAAAATTGAAAACGATACACATCACTCCAATAGGTGTTAAGTAATGTGTTAAAAGCTTTTTGATCGTCTTTTTTTGCTTTTTCAATTAAGTCGGCAATATCAATATTTTTGTTTACCAATGGTGAGGTTTTGAAATCGAATTTTTTATAAAGATAAACAATTGTACGAATATCAAAAATATTTCAAGCAGTGGAGTTAAAACCACCAAATCGTTTTCGTTTAATTTTTTAGCTGAAAAGCCAATTACCAGATTTTGAATTAAAAATCGAACAAAAATTAATGAAACTACAACAATCCAATGAAATAGAAATGCAACTAAAATAATACCCACTACGTAAAATAATAGTTGCGAAGCATAAAATAAGCCTAACATAAATTTATGTACTGGTTTATAATGTGAAGCCGTTGAAACGTGTCTTCTTTTTTGAAGAATCCAATCTTTAAAAGTGCTTTTAGGTTTAGATTCCGTAAAGCTGTTTTCTGTAAAACAAATGGCTAAATTTTGTTTGTTAGCTATTTGATTGATAAATAAATCGTCGTCTCCCGATTTAATTTTCATATGATTTGCAAAACCATTTACACTAAAAAATTGTGTTTTTGTGTAGGCTAAATTTCTTCCAACGCCCATATAAGGCAATCCTATTTTAGCATATGAAAAATATTGAATGGCCGTTAAAAGCGTTTCAAAACGAATTAATTTATTTAGAAACGATTTTCTTATTTTTTTATAAGCACCATAGCCCAATACAATTTCTTTGTTGCTGAAATTTTGCACCATTTCTGTAATCCAATGTTCCGAAATAGGTTTACAATCGGCATCTGTAAACAGTAAATGTTCGTGTGATGCAGCTTTAATACCTAAGGTAAGTGCATATTTTTTACTTCCCCAGAACTGTTCATTTTCTTTAACATCAACAATTTTAATTTTGGTTGGATGTGCTTTTTGAAACTGTTCTAAAATGTCTAAAGTTTTATCTCTGGAGCAATCATTTATCAATACTAACTCAAAATTAGAATACGATTGATTGATAAAATACGGTATGTTTTTCTTTAAATTTTTAGCTTCGTTTTTAGCACAAATAAGTACAGAAACTGGCTGATTAAAAGAAGTTTGAACCGATTTTTTTTTGGAAAAACTGAATGCTCCAAAGATAAAAATGTAATAAATAAATTGAATACAAAAGATTGCTATAAACGCAATAAACAGGTATTCTAACATTATTATTTATTTTCGCAGTTTTCTGGAAGTTTTCCACAGTAACCACAAGCTTCACCTTCTTTATTTAAATGTGGATTCTGACTTGCACAAGTTCCAGCGAATTTACCGCCTTTTTTTGCCCAAAGTTTAATGGCTATCCCAAGAACTCCAACACCGATTAATGCTATTGTTATAAAAAATAATTTCATTGTTGTAAATTTTCTGCAAATATACTTATTTCTTAATGAAGGTTAAATACATTATTTTTAAAAAATTATTTTGTGAATTATGTAAAGTAAATTGTTAAAATACTATTTAAATATGAGTAATTTGTTAAATATTAATCACTTTAAGTGTTTTGTATTAATATTTTTATTAAATTGCTATATGATTAGTATTTAAGTTTTTAAAAAAAATCTTGTGGACTTTGTACCAACTAAAACGAGTAATTATTAAAATTGATTGAATTAATGAAATACTAATCTGAATTAAATTTAGAAGACTCGTCATTTTACAATGACGAGTCTTTATTTTTAAGGTTAAAATTTAAAATTAGTTAGCTTTTACCAATTCGTCTTGTACGTTATTTGGTACCAATTCAAAATTAGAGAATTTAGTGCTAAAACTTCCTCTACCTTGTGTAATAGATCGCAGAGTTGTAGAATATTTATACATTTCAGCTAGCGGAGTTTTTGCTTTAATAGTTTGGTATTTTCCATCGCTATCCATTCCTAAAATAATGGCTCTTCTAGATTGTAAATCGGTCATTACATTTCCCATTAATTCTTCAGGAACTATAACATTTAATTCATGTATTGGTTCTAGCAATTTAGGTTTTGCATTTAAAAAGGCTTCTTTAAAAGCGTGTGCTCCAGCAATTTTAAACGAAATATCATTAGAATCTACCGCGTGCATTTTTCCATCAAACAGCATAACTCGTATATCTCTGGCATAAGAACCTGTTAAAGGACCTTCTTCCATAACTTCTAAAATTCCTTTTAAAACAGAAGGTAAATAGCGCGCATCAATAACACCACCTACTATACAATTGTAGAATACTAATTTTCCACCCCAATCTAAATTTATTTCTTCTTTACCTCTAATGTTAAAACCTTCTGGTTCTGGCATTCCTTCAAAATAAGGTTCAATTTTTATATGAACTTCACCAAATTGCCCTGATCCACCAGATTGTTTTTTATGCTTGTAACTTGTGGTTGCCGAGCGTTGTATGGTTTCTCTATATGCTATTTTTGGTTGGTCAAAATTTGCTTTTATTCCGTAAACGTTATTTAAAGTCCAATCTATTGTTGCCAAGTGTAATTCTCCCTGACATGAAAGTATTAATTGTTTTAATTCTTTCATATATTGGATAGAAACAGTTGGATCTTGACT
>NZ_JBFHHX010000184.1:0-5324 GCF_041596795.1 Lutibacter sp. | reverse complement strand
TTGCCAAATTTGAAGAAACTAAACATTTTTTATTCTTCCAAGTATTACTCAATTCTTGAACAGTAATAATTCTATTATTACAGGTTAAATAATTACCTAAGCTATCCTTTTTTATTACTTTTAATTCGCCTTTTAAAATGGTATTGGAAATTTTATAAATAAGACTTTTAACTGAAATTGAATCTCCTTTTTTTGAAAATGTTAAACCAATTTTATTGTTAAACAAATCCATTTCTTTGGAAGCTTTATCCGGTAAAATTCCATCTTCAAGTTTTCGTTTTTTAAAGGTTTTATAGTTTGCCTGTTCGTGTGCTTTCCCTAGTGATTTTGCTGCACATTTCCCAATTTTAATTCGCAATGTAGCCATCCAAAAAGCATGTCTGAAAGCATCCACTTGTCCTCCGGAAATATCTTTGTCCAATAAATTAGTTGTAGCAATAGAATCGGAAATTTTTTTTACCTCTAAAGAAATAGCATATGCTTTTTTTACTTTAAAAGGATGCAATAATGCCCAAATTTTTATAGGTGAAGATTGCTTTTTAAACTGCTCCCAACTGGATTGAGATTTTGCAGTACTAAAAACAAATAACGCACAAAAAACAAGGAAAATTCTCATTTTATTTCACTTCAAACGATTGTTTTTCTTCTCCAATTTTTACAAAATATGTTCCTTTAGGTAAATAGTAAACATCATTTTTTCCCTTTTTAAAATTCTCGTCTTTTTTGGTTAATTCAAGTATTCCTTTTTTGTTGCTAACAGAAACATCATACTCAAAATAATTAAAACCTTTTTTAGCATCAACATCAAATTTATTTAATTCTATATCGGCTTGATTGGTTATAATCACTTTAATTTTATCATTATTGGAAACATAAAAAGGAATGGTTACACTTGGCGTATTAGGCTCTGACCATTGGCTCCATGAACTTCCCCAACGCGAAGAATATTTAATATCTGCAATCTCAAAAAAGGCTGTATTTTTATTTTTTATTTTATTATATTGTTGCAACGGAGCAATATTAGCTTTGTAAATGGAGCGCCCGTGTGTTCCAACAACTAACTCTTTTGCTTCATTTTGAATAACTACATCATGCACTGCAACTTTTGGAATTCCGGTTAAAAATAATTGCCAATTTTCTCCTTTATCAAAAGTTACATATAACTCATTATCAGTGCCTAAATACAAAACATTTTCATCTTCAGGATCTTCTTTTACAACATTAATTGGATAATTTGGTAAATTATTATTGATATTTTTCCAAGTTTTACCCATATTTTCACTAACAAAAATATACGGTTTAAAATCGTCACTTCTATATCCGTTTAAAGTAACATACACTCTTTCTTTTGCATGTTGCGAAGCTATTACCCTTGAAACCCACAATTCTTGTGGTAAAGCATCTGAAATTCGAACCCAACTACCTCCACTATTTTGAGTAACGTAAACATAACCATCATCACTTCCTGTGTATATAAAACCAAACTGAAAAGGACTTTCTGATATTGTAGTTAATGTTCCATAAGGAACATTTCCTTTTTTTCCGCCTGTTGTTAAATCATCAGAAATTATATTAAAAGTTTCTCCTTTATCCATAGAACGTACTAATTTATTAGCGCCCATATATAAAATATCTTGATTATGAGGCGATAATAAAATAGGTGTTTGCCAATTATAACGATATGGTGAATCACCTAATTCGTGTTTTGGATGAATATTTAAACGGTCATTTGTTTTTAAATTTACACGGTAATAATATCCAAATTGAGAACCAGAATACACAATATTATTGTCTCTATTATCTATTTGAACCTGCATTCCATCTCCACCACCAATACTTTTATAAGGATATTCGCCATTTGCTTCCCAATATTTTGATGCTTTGTAATTACTTGGTCCGTACCAAACACCATTATCTTGCAAACCGCCATAAACATTATATGGTTTTTGATTGTCTACATTTACGGAATAAAACTGCCCAACGGCTGGTTGATTATTTTTTGCCCAGTTTTCCCCATCATCATAGGTTATATTAATTCCACCATCGTTTCCATTAATAATATGTCCGTTTAACATTGGATTTACCCAAATTGCTTGATGATCTGAATGTACATTTTCTTTACTTATTGATGTAAATGTTTTGCCACTATCATCAGATTTTAGTAATGGGACGCCGCCAATATATACCTTATTTTCATTTGATGTATTTACAGCAATAGTACCAAAATAATAGCCATAGGAACTATAAACATCATCTAAATATTGGTCATGTGTTTTTTTCCAGGTTTTTCCTCCATCAACAGATTTGTATAATTCTGCACCTATTACTTCAGAATTTAGCAGTACATAATTAGCATCTTCTAAATAGGTAACTAAATCATTTGGTTTAATGGCACCTTTTTTAACCGATTCTTTTACTGATTCTGCAGTATGTTTTTTATCAAAATCGTTCTCTTTTAAATATACGTTTAAGCTTTTATTATCTAGCTTCAAAAAATCTGAAACGCTCATATATCTAAAATCATCCTTTTTCAATCCCTCTTCTTCTTTCTTTTTTTCCTCTGGACGCATAAACTGATTATCTAACAAGGCATACAAAACCTCATCGTTAAAAGTTGCTAAACCAATACGTCCAATACCGTTTCCTGTTGGAAAACCTTTACCTTCAACTTTTGCCCACGTTGCGCCAGCATCTTCGCTTTTATAAATTCCGGAATTTTCACCATCACCATCAAAATTCCACGCTTTTCTATCTCTTTCCCAACTTGCTGCATATAAAATATTGGCGTTTGTTGGTGAAGCGCTTATATCTATTACACCTGTATTCTCATTTATAAATAGTACATTTTTCCAGGTTTTTCCACCATCTGAAGTTTTAAAAATTCCACGTTCAGCATTTGATGAATATAAATTACCTATTACGCCAACCAACACTTCGTTTGGATTGTTTTTATTAATAACTATTTTGCCTATGTGTTGTGAATTTTTTAACCCAACATTCTCCCAAGTTTTTCCTTTATCAACACTTTTTAAAATGCCAATTCCGGCATACGAAGATCGAGAAGAATTACTTTCGCCTGTACCAATCCAAATGGTGCCATTTTCCCAATCTACTGCAATATCTCCCATATTTTGAGTTGGCGCGTTTTCTGTAACAGCAACAAATGAGGTTCCGTTGTTTTTTGTATACCATAAACCACCAGAAGCATAGGCTGCATAAAACTCGGTTGGTTTGTTTGGATTTACATCTACATCAACAATTCTTCCGCTCATTATGGCAGGTCCAATATTTACAAATGGTACATTTTTAACTAAGGAAGATTGTGCATTTATTTTTAAAACAAGAAATAAAAACAGGTATAAAAAGTATTGCTTTTTCATTATAAAAGTGCTGTTTATAGCGTATAAAATTAACTTTTATAAATATACAATTATTTAAAAACTAACAAAATGCTAGGGTTTATAATTAGTGTAAAATTAAAAATGGGGTTTTGGCGTAATATTTTATTGAATTTATTTTTGGCCTGAATAAAATTTGTTCAAATAGGTTTAAATTTTTAGCTGCCATTATTACAATATCCACATTAAACTCATCAATTATTTTTTGAATAGATAGTTCGAGGTTTTTATTTAATTCTGAATGAAACGTATGTGCACAGTTTACAAAATAATCGTGCAGTGTTTCTTTATTCCAAAGCTGCTCTTTATCAAGTACTTCGCTATTTTTAGCTACATAAACAAATCTAAAGGTTGATGATTTGTAATCGAATAAATTATTTATATTTTGTAATAATTTAGCTTCGTAAAAATAGGTATAATCTGTTGGGAAAGCAATTTCATTTAAGCCAGTAAATCGGGCATCTTTAGGAACAACTAATGTTGAACATTTTACTTTTGTAATAATATCTTCAGAAATGGAACCAATATTCATTTTCCCTTGAGATGATAGTCCGTTTGTACCCATCACAATTAAATCTATAGTATGAATTTTAATTTGGTTTTTTACGGCGCTTATTAAATTAGCTTCAACAGAAATTGGAATAAATTTATGCTCTCCTTTTAAAGGTGATAAATTAATTTTTTTTATTAGGGTGTCAAATTCTTTTTTAGAATCCTTTACTTTTTTTACCGTTGCAATTCCTCCGTCATCATCAGCAACATTTTCAAATTCATCTTCTTGTATATCTGAAGCGTTTAACAAATAAAAGTCATATGCTTTATTTTGAAAAAGCCCCAAAGAATACTCTATAGAATTCCATGAGTTTGAAGAAAAGTCGGTTAAAATTAGAATGTTTCTCATTACTTTTATTAATACCACAAAACTAAATAAAGGTGTATTAATAATAAATGACATTAATCAGTGATTTATTGCAACATTAACTATGCTACACAATAAAACATGATAAAAATTTAATTAATTGATTCTAAAGCATTCAAGTCTATAATTCGTATGTTTCGCCCTTCAATTTCTATAACACCTTCTTTCTTTAAATCGGTTAAAGTTCTAATTAAACTTTCTGTTGCAATACCGGCAACTCCTGCTAAATCACGACGCGATATATTAATGCTATCTGAAGGTTTTCTGGTCATTTTTTGAGCAAATTTTAATATGGTATTCGCTGTTTTTCTACGCATAGATCCGTAAGCCATTTGCAACAATTGCTCTTTTACTTCTATTAAATTATCATTAATTAACTGAAAAATTTCTAAAGATAATTTATAGTTGCTTTCAATTAATTTTTGCATTGTGTTTTTAGAAACCACCATTAATTCGGTTTTTTCCATAGCTGTTGTAGTTTCAAAATAATGCGCGTTTTCTAAAATTGCTGAAAATCCAAAAAGATCATCATCTTTATAAACATTTATTATAAGCTCTTTTCCAAATTCATCTATTTTTGAACTTTTTACAGCTCCTTTATACACTAAAAAAATATTATTACATAACTCTCCTTCTCTGTAAATAATTTCTCCTTTTTTAAGAATTTTTGAAACACCATTATCACAAAAATAATTTTTAAGTTCTTCTATATTTTCAATATGTTCTATTTCAAATGTTTCATCAGCAACTTCTATTTTAGAAGCTTCTTCTTCTTGTAATAAAGCTGCCTTTGCCAATCTGCTTTCAATAGCACTTATTAGCAATTCATCGTTTACAGGTTTTGTTAAATAATCATCGGCACCTAAATCCATTCCTTTTCTTACATCTTTTATTTCTGTTTTTGCAGACATGAATATAAAAGGAATTCGCTTTGTATTTTCATCTTCTGAAAGAATTTTTAACACATCATACCCATCTAATTCAGGCATCATAATATCACAAACCAC
>NZ_JBFHHX010000183.1:0-5372 GCF_041596795.1 Lutibacter sp. | reverse complement strand
TTTCCAAATTCAACTACTAATGGAACAAAAAGCTGGGTATATGGAAATGCTTCGTTATATACATCTGGAGCTTCGGGTAATTATGTTTATTCAGATTCACCTGGAAATAGTAATAAATACAAAAAAGACAGTTACATTTTAGCAACAAGTCCTGTAATTAGTACTGTGGGGCATTCAAATATAACTTTTCAATTTGATGTTTGGTATAATACTGGTAATCAAGAAAATGATGGGGTGCAAGTACAATATTCTTTTAATGGAAGTACTTGGAGTAATTTAGGCGATCCTAACGATAGTAATTGGTACAACGATTGGTATATAGTTGTTCCTAATAGTATTGGTCCTGGTTGGTCAAATACCAGTGGAGGTTGGGTTACAAAAAGCATTAATTTAAGTACTGAAAACTCAAGTTTTAATAATAATTCATACGTTCAATTTAGAGTTGTATTCGCTTCAACTGATTATAGTTCACCGCCTAATAATAGCGGTGCAGCGTTTGATAATATTTTAATTACAAAACCAGCGCCTACGTATTGTACACCAACCAATATTAATACTGGATATTCAGGTTGGAATCTTTATATTTCAAATGTTATTTTTGGAACATTTAATAATCCAACTACCGGAACAATGGGCACCTTTAACAACTTTACATCGCTTACATCTTTAAATGCGGTTCCTGGTGGTACGCTAAGTGGGCAAGTTTCATTGGCTGTTAATGGATGGAATTCATCTAATATTTATGATTTAAATATTTGGGTTGATTTTAATCAAGATTATGACTTTGATGATGCAGACGAACATATTATAATTAAGGTGAATGACTATGCAGGTGCCAGTGTAATTAATGTACCTATAAACTTTCCAGTACCTTCAAGTGCTATTTTTGGAAATACACGTATGAGAATTAGTGTTAGTAGTGGTACAGTTACGTCTTGTGATTATGATTGGCAAACTGGTGAAGTAGAGGATTATACCGTTAATATTGCTAACTGCACAACAAATATTTGGACAGGTGCCATAAGCGCCGATTGGAATAACGCAGCAAACTGGAGTTGTGGAGGTGTTCCAACTATAACAACAAATGTTTTAATTCCGGCAAGTGCTATAAATTATCCTGAAATTTATAGTTCAGATGCGGCAGGACTTGCAAATAATATTGAATTAGAAACTGGAACATCGCTTATAGTTTATGATAACTATATACAAATTGCCGGAAATTTATTACTAAATGGTTTTATAGATTTAGACGGTGAAGGACAACTAATTCAAAATACAGGCAGTACATTAGATAATGCAAGTACTGGTTATATAGAAAGAGATCAACAAGGGCAAGGTAATAAGTTTAGATACAATCAATGGTCATCTCCAGTTATAAAAACAGGATCAAGTAATGGTGCATCGTTCTCAATTTCCGATGTATTGCGCGATGGAACTATCCCAAGTTCTCCTGGACCAATTACGTATACTTCTGGATACAACGGTTCAAAATCTCCTACATTCACACTAAGTACCTACTGGATGTATAAATTTGCAAATTCACCTGATGGTAGTTATGCTTCATGGTTTCCTATTGGGAGTACTGGAAGTTTAAATCCAGGAGAAGGCTATACAATGAAAGGAGCTGGGAATCCGGGTGATGATGAGCAAAATTATGTTTTTGTTGGAAAGCCAAATAATGGAACTATTACATTAACCGTTGGTGGAAACAATGATTATTTGGTAGGAAATCCATATCCTTCAGCTTTAGATGCAGATCAGTTTCTTGATGATAACACACCTTCAGGAACAGGGTCATCTATTACAGGAACCTTATATTTTTGGGAACATTACGGAGGTAATTCTCATAACTTAAAAGATTATCAAGCTGGATTTGGATCTTATACTAAAGCAGGTGGAGTTCCAGCTACGGCAGGAGCTTTACCAGAAGTTAGTGCTTTTGGAACACCTGTAAAAACACCAGAGCAATATATAGCAATCGCCCAAGGTTTTTTTGTTGTTGGTGATGCCGATGGTGGAACCATTGAATTTAATAACGGACAACGTGTTTTTGAAACAGAGGCTTCAGGCAATTCTATTTTTATGAAAGGAGAAGCCAGTAAAACTACTAGCTCAACCAAAACAACGGCAGATGTGCGTCCAAAATTTAGAATTGGATTTGAAGGAGCTTCTATAACACATCGTCAAATTTTATTTACGGTTGATGAAAATACAAGTGATGCTGTAGATTGGGGTTACGAAGCTGAAATTTATGAAATGTTTGATGATGATATGTTTTGGACTATTAACGATAAAAAATATGTAATTCAAGCATCCAATAATGTTGATGAAGACAAGGAAATTCCATTAGGAATAAAATCTAGTGGAGAACAAATATCTATAAAAGTAGATGCATTAGAAAATGTTGATGAAAGTACAGAATTATATATAAAAGATAATGTTACAGGACTTATAAACGATATTAAAAATGATTCTTTTGATATAACATTAGAAAAAGGAGAATATTTAAATAGATTTTCATTGGTGTTTAAACCTCAAAATACGTTAGGCGTTGAAGAAGAAATTTTGGAAAGTGGAATTACTGTATTTATGAATAATATAACTTCAGAATTGCAAATAACTAACAATTCAGATGTTAATATTGAGTGGGTTAATGTTTATAATCAACTGGGTCAAATTGTAAAATATTATAAAAATAGTTCAAAAGAAACTAAATTAGATATTCCTATTAATGCAAATTCAGGAGTTTATTTTGTTGCTATTAAAACTCAAAATGGCACACTAAGTAAAAAAATAATTATAAAATAATTTAGCGTTTTTTTTACAATAGCTCTTTATCTTTTTTAAGGTAAAGAGCTATTGTATTTATACTAGTTTATAAAAAATTAGAAAAATGTGATCTATTTAACTTTCAATACAAATTGTTCTTGAATTTAAACTATTCATTTAAAAGGGTTTAAAAAAAACAGAAAGTTGAAATAAAAATATTATTTTTATATATTGTGATTAGCATCTTAATTGCAAAAACCCCATAATTTTATATTTAAATGAAAACAATATCTAACATATTGAAAATAAATTTATTATTAGTGCTTTGTGTGTTGTACTCAGTTTCAGCATTATCACAAAGTAGTGATTTTTTTGTTCAGCATATTCAAGATGATGTTCCCAGAACAGGAGCAAATAATACTTCCTTTACTCCAGTTTCTTCATTAAATAACGCTGTGTCTTTAGCTAATAATAATAGAAAAACTCATGCGGGTAGATCCGATTTAAATCCTGCCAATTTAAATGGAGATGATATGGCAGGGGCAAGATCTTTAACAGCGGTAGGTACTTTAACTTATTATAGAGAAGGAGCTTCTATTAATACTGATATGCGTTTTAATACTTCTATTTGGGAATACATTGGTCCGGTAGGTGGTTGTAATGAAATGATTGTTAGAGGTAGGTATGTTGTAAATTTAAACGGAACAACAAATAGTGTTACGCAGGCATTATCTGGGGTTTTGAATGCTAATAAATGTATTCCATTTATTACAGGAATTATGAATAACGACAGCTCAAGCGGTGCTGATTCAGGAACGGCATTGGCATATCTTGAAAATGCAACAACTTTAAGAGTTCAAAAAGGAACTACCTCAAATAATGTTTCAGTTTATATAACTGTTGTAGAATTTACTGGAAGTAATTGGACAGTTTTACACGGAGATTCGGGAAATACTTCAGGGGACTCTGGTACAATGACATTGCGAAGTGGTTCAGACGGAACAGGTACAGCAACAAGTGTTTCATCTTGGAATGAGGCTATGATTTTTAGTCACTTTAGAGGAGATACAAGTACAAGTGGAACAAATCAGGCAATTTCAGATTTATGGCCAATTTCAGATCCTGGATCTAATAACCAAAGCGTTGATTGGAATTTTGATGGAGCACATGATTCTGGAGGAACCAACAGGCATTTTGTACATGTATTAAATAATCCATATCTATCAGTAACTCGTTTTCAAGATACTAATAATTCAGACTCTAATACAAATATTAATATTGCTAGTGCAGGCTTATCAAATTTTAATGAAGCTCTAATAATTGGGTCTTCTGTTTCAAGTGGAGGAGGAACGGCGTATGGACGAGGTTGGCGTAATTATTATTTAAATTCAATTACACAAGCAGCACATTGGGCGCATAGAAGTGGGAATTCAATGGCTCATGAAATTCAAATAATAGATTTAAGCGGTTTAACATCACAAGATATAAATGTTGTTGATAGTAGTTCTAATGCTATAAATGATGGTAGTGGAAATAGTCCTTCGGTTATTAATGATACTGAATATGGGAATGTTGAGATAGCTACATCACTGGCTAAAACATATACAATTGAAAATAATGGAAGTTGTGATTTAACTATTTCATCTATTACAAGCAGTAATGCAGAGTTTGTTGTATCATCTGTACCAGTAACTATTTCAGGAGGAGGTTCAGGAACATTTATTATTACTTATAATCCGTCATCCATTGGAATAAATAGTGCAACAATAACAATAAATAGCAACGACCCAGATAGTACAGAGCAGATTTATACTTTTACCGTTCAGGGAACCGGAGAATATTGTTCTTCAAACGGAAACAATACAAGTGAAGAATATATACAAAATGTACAGTTAAATACAATTAACAATACTTCAGGGGCAGGAACAACGAGTACAGGTTATTCAAATTTTACAGCACAATCAACAGATTTAAGTTTAAACTCAAATTATACAATTACAATAACACCATTTTGGACAGGAACCATATACGATGAAGCCTACTCCGTTTGGATCGATTATAACGGAGATGGTGATTTTTCCGATGCAGGCGAACAAGTTTGGACACAATCTGCAACTACTACAACTCCTGTGTTAGGCTCATTTACAATACCTATTACAGCAACGTTAGGTAGTACAAGAATGAGGGTTTCTATGAAATGGAACGGAATACCTACTACTTGTGAATCATTTACTTATGGGGAAGTTGAAGATTACACAGTTAACATAATAGGTTGCATAACAAACACATGGACAGGAACCATAAGCGCCGATTGGAATAACACATTAAACTGGAGTTGTGGAACAATCCCTACAATTACTACAGATGTTTTAATTCCAACAGGTGTAACTAATTATCCTGAAATTTATAGTACGGATGCGGCAGGACTAGCAAATAATATTGAATTAGAAACTGGAACATCACTTATAGTTTATGATAACTATATACAAATTGCCGGAAATTTATTACTAAATGGTTTTATAGATTTAGACGGTGAAGGACAACTAATTCAAAATACTGGTAGTACATTAGATAATGCAAGTACAGGTTATATAGAAATAGAT
>NZ_JBFHHX010000182.1:0-5376 GCF_041596795.1 Lutibacter sp. | reverse complement strand
CTATTACTTTATAGCTTCAAATAATGAGATCCCCAGTCAAGCTGAGGATGACGGTTTGAACGTCACTTCGAGTGGTTTTATGGAATGAAATGTAATAAAATTGTATCGAGAAGTATTGTGTAACTGTTCTCGATACACCTTCGTTGCTCTTCGGTACTCGAACTGACGGTTTTTTAAAAAAATTCGCTTAACCTTTCTCAAGAGGGGAAAACCTTTGTTGCTGATTCTCGACTGCGCTCGAATTGACAAATAAACTGTTAACTTGGAGGTAATGTAATATCTGTTTTTTTTAAATGTTAGTTCATTTCATGTTTTTTTACACACCCCTAACCCCTCTCAAGAGGGGAAAAAATCATCTCGAAGGTGATTCGAGAACTATTACTTTATAGCTTCAAATAATGAGATCCCCAGTCAAGCTGAGGATGACGGTTTGAACGTCACTTCGAGTGGTTTTATGGAATGAAATGTAATAAAATTGTATCGAGAAGTATTGCGTATCTGTTCTCGATACACCTTCGTTGCACTTCGGTACTCGAACTGACGGTTTTTTAAAAACATTCGCCTAACCTTTCTTAAGAGGGGAAAAAACTCTTTTGCTGATTCTCGACTGCGCTCGAATTGACAATTGAAACGTCATCTCGGAGGTAATCCGAGAGCTGTTACTTTATAGCTTCAAATAATGAGATCCCCAGTCGAACTGAGGATGACGCTAAATAAAAAGCTTAGTTTTGGAATTCGTCTTTTAGATCTTTACTCTTTTCCAACTCCAAATATTTATCTACAAAAGCTTTTACACCATCTTCTAAACTAGTTTGTGGTTTAAAATTTATATAATTAAATAAACTTTCAACATTAGCATAAGTAGATTGCACATCTCCTGGTTGCATTGGCTTAAACACCATTTTCCCTTTTTTTCCTAACGCTTTTTCAACAGCTTTTACATAATCTAATAATGCAACTGGACTGTTATTTCCAATATTAAATATTTGATATGGCTTTGAACTTTTTGATGGTGTTGGATGCTTTGGATCAAATTCAGGATTGTTTTCTTTTGGTGGTTTTGGCAATAAACGCTTAATACTTTCAACAATATCAGCAACATAGGTAAAATCTCTACTCATATCACCATTGTTAAATACTTCAAATTCTTTATCTTCAACAATTGCTTTGGTAAAAATATGCAATGCCATATCTGGTCTTCCCCAAGGGCCATACACTGTGAAAAATCGTAAACCTGTGGAAGGAATGTTAAATAAATTAGCATATGAATGCGCCATCATTTCATTGGCTTTTTTACTAGCTGCATACATGGCTAATGGATGATCGGTACAATTATCTTCTTGAAAAGGAATTTCTTCACTTAAACCATAAACCGAACTTGATGATGCAAAAACTAAATGTTCTACCGGATACGCTCTACAACTTTCTAAAATATTTAAAAATCCGGTAATATTACTATCTACATAAGAATGTGGATTCTTTAAAGAATAGCGAACACCTGCTTGCGCCGCTAAATTAACCACATAATTAAACTGCTGATTTTCAAATAACTTTTTAATATTATCTAAATCAGTTAGGTCTAATTTAATAAATGAAATTTGCCCTTTTTGCTGTAAAACATTATATAAAATACGATCGGTTTCAAAACCTAAATCTTGTAATCTGGCTATTTTTAAATTAGGATCGTAGTAATCATTAATATTATCTAACCCAACAACTTCATAATTATTAGTTACCAGTAGTTTTGCTAAATGGTAACCAATAAACCCTGCCATTCCGGTAATTAAAACTTTCTTCATTTTAACATTATTCATTATTTAAATTTTGATTAAAACCTTGACTGGTGAAATACGATTTGAGCCTTTTGGCTAAATGCATTTTACCGTAATAGGTTTTTAAATATTTTTCCCTTTTCAAAGCATCTTTTTGTGACAAACAAGCCTCAAAATAAATTAATTTAAAAGGCAGTCTATGCTTCGTTGAAGTTACTTCGCCTTTTTGATGTTGCTCAAATCGTACATTCAAATCTTTGGTATATCCAACATAGTAATTTCCATCTTTCTCACTTTTCAACAAATATGTATAATAAAACCCTTCCATTTTTGAATGTATTTCACTGGTTAAAACCCAGCCATTCCTGTAATTAAAACTTTCTTCATAAATACAACATTCTTATTTAATGACAAAAATAGAATTAAATATACAAACGGTTTATATATGCGCTAATTATTTTAAAATAGTAACAAACAATTAAAAATTAACTCCCTAAATTTGAACAACCAAATAATAATACAATGAATAAACAATTAATAGAATGCGTTCCTAACATTAGCGAGGGTAGAGATTCCAATAAAATTAAAGAAATTGCTTCAGTTGTAGAAACTGTTGAAGGTGTTAAATTATTAGATATAGATCCAGGAAAAGCAACCAACAGAACGGTTATTACCTTTGTTGGTGAGCCTGAAAATGTAATTGAAGCTGCCTTTAGATTGATTAAAAAAGCGTCGGAATTAATTGATATGAGTAAACATAGCGGCGAACATCCGCGTTTTGGAGCTACAGATGTTTGTCCGTTAGTACCTATTTCAGGAATTACTTTAGAAGAAACTGCTGTTTTTGCACATAAATTAGGCGAACGTGTTGGTAAAGAATTAGGAATTCCTGGTTATTTTTACGAAAAAGCGGCGAAAGAGGATAAAAGAATAAACTTAGCGAGTTGCAGATCTGGTGAATATGAAGGCTTAAAAGAAAAGTTAAAAAATCCAGCATGGAAACCAGACTTTGGTCCTGCAGAATTTAATTCAACAGTAACAAAAACTGGTGCTATTGCCATTTCTGCGCGTGATTTTTTAATTGCCTATAACATCAATTTAAATACCACCTCTACCAGAAGAGCAAACGCTATTGCTTTTGATATTCGCGAGGCTGGAAGAGTGCAATATGAAGGAAATAAACTTTCAGGAAAACCAATGTTAGATGCGAATGGTGATCCTATTAGAATTCCTGGAAAATTAAAAGCCGTAAAAGGTATTGGCTGGTATATAGAAGAGTATGGAATTGCGCAAATCTCTTACAATTTAACAAACATTAGTATTACATCTATGCACGTTGCTTTTGACGAAACTGTAAAAGCTGCTACTGAAAGAGGTTTACGCGTTACTGGATCGGAATTAATTGGCTTAATTCCTTTAAAAGCAATGTTAGATGCCGGCGACTTTTTCCTAAAAAAACAAGAACGTTCTTTAGGAATTTCAGAAGAAGAGAAAATTAAAATTGCAGTAAAATCGTTAGGTTTAGATGATTTAAAACCATTTAACCCGAAAGAAAAAATTATTGAATATTTATTAGAAGACAGCACTAAAAAGTTGGTAGATTTAACCGTTCGTGATTTTGCAGAAGAAACTGCCAGCGAATCTATGGCTCCGGGTGGAGGTTCCATATCGGCCTATGTTGGTGCGTTAGGAGTTTCATTAGGAACCATGGTAGCCAATTTATCGGCGCATAAAGCTGGTTGGGATGAAAAATGGGAATATTTTTCTGATTGGGCTGTAAAAGGTCAAGCTTATAAAAACAAATTATTGTTTTTGGTTGATGAAGATACCAATGCTTTTAATAAAATTATTGAAGCATTTAGAATGCCTAAATCTAACAATGAAGAAATTGAAGCTAGAAAACTTGCCGTTGAAAACGCTACTAAATATGCTACTGAAATTCCGTTTCAAGTGATGGAAACAGCATTTAATTCTATGGAAGTAATGCAAGCAATGCTAAAAGATGGTCTGCAAAATTCCTTGTCTGATGCTGCTGTTGGCGTTTTATGTGCTAGAACTGCTGTTGTGGGCGCTTATTTTAATGTGAAAATTAATGCAAAAGACATAAAAGATCGGGTTTTTGCTGATACTATGTTGGCCAAAGCTAATGAAATATATAACAAAACTATAAAAACAGAGCAAGAGGTTATTGATTTTATAAATTCTAAAATGTAAGTAATTTATGAACCGTCATCCTATACAAACTTAGGATGACGGTTTTTTATCTACCCTAACTTTTTATTCAATTATTTTTTTCTTAAATCCATTCTCTCGTGTAAAATTCTCGTAATTTCAACGTAATTTTTATTTATAGTACGGTAAAAAATGATATGCTTATTTGTTTTTACTCCCAACAGTCCTTTAGTAATTCCGTCATAGTTTTTTCCTAAACAGGGATTGCGCGCAATTTCTTGACAGTTTGAAATCAAAATTTCGTAATACTTGTCGGCTTGGTCTTCTGACCAAACCTCAAATGTATACTCCCAAATTTTCGACAAATCCTCAACAGCTTTATTTGTCAGTTTAAATTCAGCCATTAAACTGTTTTGTTTGCTTTTAAAGAATCAAGATGCTTTTTTGGATCAAAATCGTTTGCAATTCCGCTATCAATTCCATCTTGAATTGCTTGTTTCAATGCAATTACCTTGTTTTCTTCCTCTTCTAAAAGTCGTAATCCTGCACGTATCACTTCACTAACATTTTTAAATCGACCTTCCTTTATTCGTTCTTGAACAAATTGGTCAAAATAATCCCCTAATGATATTGATGTGTTTTTATTCATTTTAATTTATTTTGAAACAAATATACCAATAATTGGTATAAATTACAAGATTGTAAATTTATATAACCGGATAATCCACAAACTAAAAATAGTTAATAGATTCCTTGTTTGCGAAGTTTTGATAAAAAATATGGAAATCTGGTCCTTTGGATGATTCTTTTCTTATAACCTTTATATTTGAACCATCATTGCGAATGTAACGCAGTGGAATGAAGCAATCTTACACTCAAGTAAAAGATTACCACGTCTCTGCTCTCCTCGTAATGACGTTTATGAACCTCATTGCGAATGAAACGCAGTGGAATGAAGCAATCTTACACTCAAGTAAAAGATTACCACGTCGCTACTCTCCTCGTAATGACGTTTATGTACCTCATTGCGAATGAAACCTTGTGGAATGAAGCAATCTTACACTCAAGGAAAAGATTACCACGTCGCTACTCTCCTCGTAATGACGTTTATGAACCGTCATTGCGAATGTAACCTAGTGAAATGAAGCAATCTTACACCCGAGAAAAAGATTACCACGTTGTAAATATTCCTCACAATGACGATTTTTATTCTAAATTTTCAATCAAAAGCTACTCCCACAAATCACGTTTATCTTTATCCATAATTTCCTTAATTTTTCGTTCTTCCCAATCAGCACCTAATAAAAATTTCATTCCAAAAACATTAAATGCGTGAAATACAATTCCTATTCCCCAAAAAATAGCTGTATTATAGGTCGACCATTCCCAAAAATGACTCCAACCATCATTGGTTGCTAATTGCATAATAATT
>NZ_JBFHHX010000181.1:0-5482 GCF_041596795.1 Lutibacter sp. | reverse complement strand
TTGCATTGCTAAAGCTCTTTTTGATACTAATTTTAATCCGTCTTCAAAAGTTAAAACACCATTTGCAACTAATGCAGAAAGTTCACCTAAAGAATGCCCTGCAACCATTTCTGGTTTAAAACTATCACCTAATGTTTTTGCCAATATAACAGAATGTAAAAATATTGCTGGTTGCGTAACCTTTGTTTGTTTTAGCTCCTCTGCAGTACCTTCAAACATAATATCAGTAATTGAAAAACCTAAAATTGCATTGGCTTGTTCAAATAATTTCTGTGCTAAAGGTGAGTTTTCGTATAAGTCTAAACCCATTCCTGTAAATTGTGCTCCTTGACCAGGGAAAATATATGCTTTCATCTATTTAAATTTCATTAATAATTCGAAAATGCAAAAATACGAAATATTTACTATATTCGTGCTAATACGCTATCCAATGAATTACCAAAAAAAATCTGAAGCTTTTACTATATATTTAATTTTGGGGTCTATGTTTATAGCTGCCTTAGTTGCCTCTAACTTAATTTTTCAAAAATTCTTTTATTGGAATCCTTTTAACTTATTTAATTTTGAATTATCTGTTGGAATTTTACCCTACCCAATTACTTTTTTAATTACTGATATAATTTCAGAAATTTATGGGAAAAAGAAGGCTAATCAAGTTGTAATTGCCGGAATTTTTGCTTCGTTGTTTTCTATGGGAATTATTCTTTTAGCTAATTACGTACCCGCAATTGAAAAATCTCCTATTGATAATGAGACTTTTACTAAGGTTTTTGGATTGTCTCCAATTGCCGTTTTAGCCTCTATGCTGGCTTATTTATTTGCACAATTTGTAGATATTAAAATATATCATTTTTGGAAGAAAAAAACAAAAGGAAAACACTTATGGTTACGCAACAATTTTTCTACTTTCTCTTCTCAATTTATTGATACATTAACAGTTATAACATTGCTTTGCATATTTAAAGTATTGCCTTGGAATTTGTTTACAACGCTGCTAATTAGTGGTTTTTTATTTAAAATTATAATTGCAATATTAGACACACCAATTTTATACTTTTTAGTGTATTTGTTTAGAACACGATTTAATTTAAAGGTTGGCGAAGAAATAAAATTAATTGAATAACAAGCAATTATAAAATACTACTTAAAAATTCTAAAAAGTAGCTTTTTAATTGATAGTTATAATTACTTTATAACCTTCACTATTTCTTACATTAAAAACAGTAAAATCATCAAAAATTAAATATTGACCTTTTACACCAATAAGCTTTCCTTTAAAAAGAGGTGTTTTTTCTAAATTTAACGATTTTAGTTTAGTCGGATACTGTAAAACAGGATAATTAATTTCCGTTACTTTTCCATTATTCTGCAAAAAATAAGGCTGGGCTTCTTCAGGAATATATTGTTTTAATTTTTCACGTTCTTCAATTAAATCAACATCCATAACATCATTTTTCAACATTTTTTGCCAACTTGTTTTATCCGAAACATGGTTTTTTAAAGCAACCTCTGTAATTCCGGCTAAATATCTATTAGGAACTTCAACAATTTCTATTGCTTTTGATGCACCTTGATCTATCCAACGTGTAGGAATTTGAGATTTACGCGTTACTCCAACTTTTACATCACTTGATAAAGCCAAATAAACAATATGAGGTTGTAATTGTACGCTTTTTTCATAATCTAAATCTCTATCTTCAATATTTAAATGAGCAGTACTTAATTCTGGTTTCATAATCCAGTCACCAACCTGAGCGCTGCTATAAAAACAATCGTAACAAAAACCTTGTCTAAATATTTTTTTATTTAATCCACAACACAAACACTCATAACCTTCAAAACTAATTTCAATCTCTTTATTTAATAACTGATTTAAATTTAAAAAGTCATTTTCCACTTCTAAATAGTAGTTAACTTCACTATTTAATTCAGTCATCATTTTTTTTAAAACAGTTTGGTATTGCATCATAAAATTTTATTAAATTTAACTCGCTAAAGATACTTAATTAAAGATGCCATTCCCAATAGTAAATTCAATAATTTCATGGTTTTTAAAAAAACGTAAACACCAAATGGAATTATTTATAAAATACCCAATTGATGTTCAAAATGAACTACTTTTTAAATTATTATATAAGGCAAAAGATACCGAAATTGGGTTAAAATATAAATTTGAAACAATAAAAAGCTATCAAGAGTTTGCCAATAAAGTTCCTATACAAACCTACGAATCTTTTGAACCTTTAATTGACAGAACCAGAAAAGGAGAACAAAATGTGTTTTGGCCAACACCTATTAAATGGTTTGCAAAATCTAGCGGAACCACCAATGCCAAAAGCAAATATATTCCGGTGAGTGAAGAAGCTTTAGAAGATTGCCATTTTAAAGCAGGAAAAGATATGCTTTGCCTTTATATAAACAACAACCCAGAAGCTCAACTATTTACTGGAAAAGGATTACGTTTAGGCGGAAGCAGCGCTGTGTATGAAGATAACAATACCTATTTTGGAGATTTATCGGCAATTATAATTGAAAATATGCCTTTTTGGGCAGATTTTAGCAGTGCTCCAAAACAAGAAACTGCTTTAATGAGTGAGTGGGAAACTAAAATGACAGCAATTGTAAATGAAACCATTGATGAAGATATAACTAGCTTAGTAGGTGTACCTTCTTGGATGTTGGTTTTATTAAACAGAGTATTAGAAAAAACAGGTAAAAATAATATTTTAGAAGTTTGGCCAAACCTTGAAGTCTATTTTCACGGTGGTGTAAATTTTAATCCCTACAGAGAACAATTTAAAAAGATAATTCCTAAAAAGGATTTTAAATATTTTGAAACTTACAACGCTTCTGAAGGATTTTTTGCTATTCAAGATGTAAATCATTCGTTAGATTTATTGTTGATGTTAGATTACGGAATATTTTATGAATTTATTCCGATGGATGCATTTAATGATGAAAATTCTGTTGCCATTCCATTATCTAAAGTTCAATTAAATGTAAATTATGCAATTGTAATTACTACAAATGGCGGTTTATGGCGTTATTTAATTGGCGATACTGTAAAGTTTACTTGTTTAGAACCTTACCGAATTAGAATTACAGGAAGAACTAAGCATTTTATTAATGTATTTGGCGAAGAATTAATTATTGAAAACGCTGAAAATGCCCTAAAACAAGCCTGTGTAAAAACGGGCGCTGAAGTTTCTGAATTTACTGTAGCTCCTATTTTTATGACTGAAAATAAAACCGGAGGTCATGAATGGCTAATTGAATTTAAAAGACTGCCAAAAAACATCAATTATTTTACCGAATTATTAGACAATGCGTTAAAGGCAAATAATTCTGATTACGAAGCAAAACGCTATAATAATTTAACATTGGCAATGCCCAAAATAAATATTGCCCGAAATGAATTATTTTACGATTGGCTAAAAAAACAAGGAAAATTAGGAGGACAACATAAAATACCAAGATTATCTAATTCTAGAAACCATTTAGAGGAATTATTGAGCTTAAATTAATTATATTTTTCGCTCAATAACATAATTAACCATTGTTAAAAGCGATGTTTTATAAGAAGAATCTGGATACGTTTCTAAAATCTCTAATGCTTTAGAATGGTATTCTTTCATTTTTTGAATAGTATATTCCATTCCGCCTTTTTGCTTTACAAAAGCAATCACTTCTTTTACGCGTTTTTTATCTTTATTGTACTTTTTAACAGAATTGATAAGCCATTTTTTCTCATCGGCACTACAATTATTTATTGTATAAATTAAAGGCAAAGTCATTTTTTGCTCTTTAATATCTATACCTGTAGGTTTTCCAATTTTGTCATCAGAATAATCAAATAAATCATCTTTAATTTGAAAAGCAACTCCTATCAATTCACCAAACAAACGCATTTTATCAATTTCGTCTTTTGAACTTCCAACAGAAGCAGCACCAATTCCGCAACAGGCAGCAATTAATGTAGCTGTTTTCTGACGAATAATTTCAAAATAAACTTCTTCAGTAATATCTAATCGTCTTGCTTTTTCTATTTGAAGTAATTCGCCTTCACTCATTTCTCTAACAGCTATAGATATGAGTTTTAACATATCAAAATCATCATTATCAATAGATAATAATAATCCTTTTGACAATAAAAAATCGCCTACTAGAACAGCAATTTTATTTTTCCACAAGGCGTTTATAGAGAAAAATCCTCGTCTTCTATTACTATCATCAACAACATCATCGTGCACCAAGGTTGCTGTATGAATTAACTCAATTATAGAAGCGCCTCTATAGGTTCTTTCTTCAAATTTACCGTTAGAAACCATTTTTGCAACTAAAAAAACAAACATAGGACGCATTTGTTTTCCTTTTCTTCTAACAATATATTGAGTAATTCTATTTAATAAAGGTACGTTAGAAACCATAGACTCTCTGAATTTACTTTCAAAGAGTTCCATTTCTTCAAGAATAGGTTGTTTAATTAATTCTATTGCCTTCATAAGCTTCACAAAAATAATAAAAAAAGCTAGATAAACTCTAGCTTTTTTTATTTGCTAACTGCCCACAAGCAGCATCAATATCTTTACCTCTACTTCGTCTAACATTCACAATAATATCATTCATTTCTAAAATACTTATATAATCACTAATTGCTTGTTGATTAGCCTGTTGAAAATTACCATCATCAATAGGATTGTATTCTATTAAATTAACTTTACAAGGAACATGTTTACAAAATTTTACCAAAGCATTTATTGCCTCTTTACTATCGTTTATACCTTTCCAAACAACATATTCGTAGGTTACTCGGCTTTCTGTTTTTTCGTACCAATACTCTAAAGATTCTTTTAAATCTTTTAAAGGAAAAGCTTTGCTAAAAGGCATAATTTCTGAACGCACCTCATCTATTGCTGAGTGCAAAGAAACTGCTAAATTAAATTTAACCTCATCATCGGCTAACTTTTTTATCATTTTTGGCAATCCAGAGGTTGAAACTGTAATTCTTCTTGGCGAAATTCCCAAACCTTCTGGCGATGTAATTTTTTCTATAGCTTTTAATACATTGTTATAATTCATTAATGGTTCTCCCATTCCCATAAAAACAATGTTAGATAATTTATGATTGTAGTACAATAAACTTTCTTGATTTATTGCCGCAACCTGATCAAAAATTTCATCAGGATTTAAATTTCGCATTTTCTTTAATCGTGCCGTTGCACAAAAACTACAGTCTAAACTACAACCAACCTGACTAGAAACACAAGCTGTTGTTCTGGATTCTGTTGGAATTAAAACCGATTCTACTATTAATCCATCGTGCAGTTTTACAGCATTTTTCACAGTTCCATCAGAACTGCGTTGCATATGATCTACTTTTATATGATTAATTACAAAATTGTTTTCTAGCATTTCACGTGTTTCTAAAGAAATGTTAGTCATTGCTTCAAAAGAATGTGCGCTTTTACTCCATAACCATTCG
>NZ_JBFHHX010000180.1:0-5528 GCF_041596795.1 Lutibacter sp. | reverse complement strand
GGAAAAGTTGTAGCAAAACACCAAGGTGCACATTATTTTACCAAAGGACAACGTAAAGGATTAGCTGTTGGAGGAACAAAAGAACCTTTATTTGTAATAGATACTGATGTAGTTGAAAATGTAATTTATACCGGTGAAGGTAAAAACCATCCTGGCTTGTATAGAAATGTTTTATTTGTAAGTAGTGAGGAAACACATTGGATTAGACCAGATTTAATTTTACAAGAAGGTGAAAGTTTAGAAGTTTTAGCAAGAATTAGATACCGTCAAAAATTAGAAAAAGCAACACTATATCAAGTAAAAAATGGAATGTATGTAGCCTTTGAAAATCCACAATCCGCAATTACCGAAGGGCAATTTGTGGCGTGGTATTTAAATGATGAATTGGTAGGCTCAGGCGTAATTTCATAAATTAATTGTATTTTAGAATTTAAATAACTTTTAAATGTTAAAAAGTGAAAAGTAAATTACTGTTATTTTTATTGATATTTTCTTTTGAAACCATTTTTGCACAAGAAGATGCTTGGGTATATTTTAAGGACAAACCAAGTAAAGAAACTTTTTTAAGTAACCCTTCAACTATGCTAACAGAAAGGTCTTTAGAAAGAAGAACTCGCTATAACATTCCATTAGATGAGTTTGATGTTCCTGTAGAAGCAAATTATATTTCTACCATTACAAATGCAAACGGAATTACGGTAAAGGCAAAATCTAAATGGTTAAATGCAGTGCATGTACAAGGTGCTAAAACAGCAATTGAAAATTTATTAACCATTCAATTTGAAGGGAATACTATTGTTTCATCTATTGAATTTGCAGATAAAACAATTGGCGTAATAAGTGGTAAGTCATCAATAATTAATCAAGAAAATAAATCTGAAGATAAATTAAAAGTTACTACTGATTTTAATTACGGTCGTGCTGCTAATCAAACTCAAATGATAAAAGTTGATGTATTGCATCAAAATAATTTTACGGGTGAGGGAATGGTAATCGCGGTTTTAGATGCGGGTTTTCCGAATGTAAATACGTTTTCTGCTTTTAATTATATTAGAACCAATACAGGTAATAGTCAAATATTAGGAGGTTACAATTATGTTGGTAGAAGTGAAGAATTTTATACAGGTAGTACACATGGCACGTCAGTTTTATCAACTATAGCGGGTTATGTTTATAGCGATGATGGCGATGCAACAAACGATTTTATTGGAACTGCACCTGATGCTCAGTTTTATTTATATATAACTGAAGATAGCGCAAACGAAGTTCCTTTAGAAGAAAGCTTGTGGGTAGAAGCTGCTGAAGAAGCAGATAGGTTAGGTGTAGATGTTATTACTACATCGTTGGGGTATTCTTCGTTTTTTGATGAATCACGATACAATTATTCATATAGCGCTATGGATGGAAAAACAACATTTATAACCAGAGGAGCTGAAATTGCCTTTACTAGAGGAATGATTTTAATAAATTCTGCAGGAAACGAAGGTACTGATCCTTGGCATTATATGAACGCTCCTGCTGACGGACCATCGGTATTAAGTATTGGAGCTGTAAATGCATCTGGTGTAATTGCAAGTTTTAGTTCTTACGGACCAACGTATGATGGAAGAGTAAAACCAGATGTTTGTGCGCAAGGTTCTAGTGTTTATATTATTAATTCGTTAGGAAACATAGGTACATCAAACGGAACATCTTTCTCAGGGCCATTAATGGCTGGTGCTGTAGCTTGTTTATGGCAAGCTTTTCCCCAAAAAACAAATGCTGAAATTACACAAATGGTTAGAGAATCAGCACATTTATTCAATAATCCAACTGCTCAGGAAGGTTATGGAATTCCTAATTTTGAAACTATTTATAATACCTTATCAGTAGATGAAGTTATTGAAAATACAAACGAATTTAAAATATATCCTAATCCAACTAAAGGAGAAGTTTACTTTTCTCAAAGCATAGATTTGGAAAATGCAGATGTTAGGGTATTTTCTACCTTAGGAAAATTAATGTATAGTACAGTTATTTCATCTTCTAAACCAACTGTAGATCTTTCATTTTTACCAAAAGGGTTGTATTTTATTCAATTAAAACAAAACTTACAGGTATTTACTCAAAAAATTATAAAAGAATAAATGAATACAAGAATTACTAAATTATTTAATATTAAATACCCAATTATTCAGGGAGGAATGGTTTGGAATAGCGGTTGGAGATTAGCATCAGCTGTTAGTAACGCTGGCGGATTAGGATTAATTGGAGCAGGATCTATGTATCCAGATGTTTTAAGAGAGCATATTCAAAAATGTAAAAATGCAACAGATAAACCGTTTGGAGTGAATATTCCAATGTTGTATCCAAATGTGAAAGAATTATTGGAAATTATTGTTGAAGAAGGTGTAAAAATTGTGTTTACTTCGGCTGGAAATCCAAAAACGTGGACATTGTTTTTAAAAGAAAAAGGAATTACAGTGGTGCACGTAGTAAGTAGCGTAAAATTTGCCGTAAAATCTGAAGAGGCTGGAGTTGATGCTGTTGTTGCAGAAGGTTTTGAAGCTGGTGGACATAATGGGCGAGAAGAAACAACAACGCTTACATTAATTCCAATGGTAAAAGAAAAAGTAACTATTCCTGTAATTGCAGCAGGAGGAATTGCAACGGGAAGAGGAATGTTAGCGGCAATGGTTTTAGGTGCTGATGGTGTACAAATGGGAAGCAGATTTGTAGCAAGTGAAGAATCTTCCGCACATATTAGTTTTAAAAATGAAGTGGTTAAAGCTGAAGATGGAGATACACATTTAACCTTAAAAGAATTAGCTCCTGTTCGTTTAATTAAAAATAAATTTTATAACGAATTGCAAGAAATGTATGCCCAGAACGCTACAAAAGAAGCTTTAAAAGAAAAATTAGGTAGAGGTAGAGCTAAAAAAGGAATGTTTGAAGGTGATTTAGAAAATGGTGAATTAGAAATTGGTCAAATTGCTGGTTTAATTCACGCTATAAAACCTGTAGCTGAAATTATAGAAGAGATTGTTCAGGAGTTTGAGGAAGTGAAAAAGTCTTTTTAAATGCAATGAGCAATTAAAATAAGTCCTCCTAGTTTTTTAAAACTAGGAGGACTTATTTTATATACAATTATTAAGTTTTATTTTTTAGTAACCGGTTTCTTATCTTGTTTTGGAGGCATTGGGCCACGTAAATGAATAATTAATCCGTTTAAAAAATTACGTAAAATTTGATCACCACATTCCATATATTTTTCGTGATCTTCACTTCTAAAAATAGCGCCTAATTCACTTTTTGTAACATTAAAGTCTACTAATTTACAAATTTCAACAATATCTGTATCACGTAATTTATGCGCTACACGTAGTTTTTTAAAAATATCATTATTAGATAATCCCATAGGAAATATGTGTTTTTTTTAATTTTATGTAAAAGTAACCATTTAACTTATAAGACCTAATTAGTAGAATAACAATATGCAAAAAACATTAAATAATGTAAGCTAAGTTTAAGATCTTATTTATTTAAATTATTTTACAGGAATTTTAATATCATACATTTTTCGAGAACTGTTATTCAAATTATTTTCACGCAACCAAGGATTGTGATATTTTATTACGTTGTAATTAGTTCCTAAACTTTTTGAAAAACGAGCTATATTTGTAATAGCAGTATCAACTTTAACTATTTTAGTTTCTTCTTCAACATATAAATCTTCTTTATCAAAAACAAAACCATAGTTTTCAGGATTTGATAAAATTTCTTTTACGGCAATAATTCTAGGTAGGTATCTTTTTGTTTCTTCCGAAAGCATTAAATCGTAATAATCATCTACAAATTGTTCATTTTGTTTTCTAGATATTCCAGCCATACCAGCATTGTAAGACGCTGCTGCTAAGGTCCAATTTCCAAATTTATTTTTAGCTTTTTTTAAATAATCACAGGCAACTTCGGTCGATTTTTCTACGTTGTAACGCTCATCAACATTATCATTTACTTCCAAAGAAAGTTCTCTGGCCGTTTGTGGCATAATTTGCCAAAATCCTTTTGCTCCGGCCGGAGACGTCACATTTTGTAATCCACTTTCAATAGCAGCTAAGTATTTAAAATCATCAGGAATTCCATTTTTTTTCAAAATAGGTTCTATAATTGGAAAATATTTATGTGCACGTTTTATTAGTAATAAGGTGTTAGATTGCCAATAAGTATTAACCAATAACTCCCTGTCTACACGTTCTAAAATTTCGGTTTTACCTAGCGGAACTTTTTCTCCTGCAAACTCCAAATTATCAGGTATTTTTAAAGCTTTAATTTGATAAAATTCAGCAGTGTTTTTATCGCTAACTGGTTCATTTTTAATATTGTCTGATTTTGTTCCAAATATAAATATTGAGCTTACAAAAATGATAGCAATTAATCCTAATATTTTTATTGATTTTTCCATAGTAGTAGTGTTTAATAGTTGTTAAATTACAAATAATTTTGAGGTTTTTATTTGCAGTTCTTTAATTTAACAATTAATTAAGTGAATTAATAATAATTGAGCTAATTTTTTTTGCTCTATTCAAAATCATTATATGAGTACCTTTTTCAACAGCTATACAATTTTTGATATATTTTATAGGGAAAATTTCATCTTCGGTACCATGAATATGAACTATATTTTCTAATGGTTTTTTTTGATTCCAATGTAAAACGTTAAAAATAGCCCATTTTAAATAGGTTTCATCTCTAACAGATAAGTACTCTCTGTAAATTTTAACGCGTTTTTTAGCGTAATCGCCAAAAGCATATTTAAAAAAACCTTCAATATTTTTAATAGCGTGTGCCGGAAATAATTTATAAATTTTTGTTTTTTGAATTACCTTTAAACGTTTTGGTAATTCTTTATTGGATTTAATGCTTGAAACTAAAATAACTTTTTTAACAGCAATATGTTTGCTCATTTCCTGAACAATAATACCTCCAAAAGACACACCAACAAGTACAGCATTTTCTTCTTTTACAAAACTTGCCATTCTTGCTGCATAATCATTTAATGATTCTTTTTCTGAAATTGGTAGTAACCATTCCAAAAAATGAAGTTGAAATTGTTCTTCAGGAAATTTTAGGTATTCAAATATTTTTGAACTTGCAGCTAAGCCTGGAACAAAATAAATATGTGTTTTAGTTTTTGTCATTTACGAATGTAATATTCCTTGAATAATTGGTTTTAATCCACTAAAGAAAAACTCTACGGCAATTACCATTACAATTAATCCCATTAAACGCATCATTACTTTATTACCTGTGCTTCCTAGTTTTTCAGTAATTTTACTAGCGCCAATTAATATTAAATAGGTAATTAACAATACCAATGCAATTATTAAAATTAATGCTATTTTTTGAGGAATATCATTGGCATCTTCCATTAATATAATGGCGTTTGTAATTGCTCCAGGTCCACATATCATTGGAATAGCTAAAGGAGTTATAGAAATGTCTTCTACATAGGCATCAATTTGTTTTTCATCATCGGTATGTTTAAACTG
>NZ_JBFHHX010000179.1:0-5559 GCF_041596795.1 Lutibacter sp. | reverse complement strand
GGAGCAATTACTTCTCCAGCAACTTTGTATTCAAATAAGTGATAAAATCCACTTTTTTTGTGTTGGATTGTGTAAGCTAATTTTTTTAGCCCCCAATCTTCTTTTGATATCATTTCGGCACCTTTAGAAACAAGATAGTCCTCAAACTTCTTTACTGTTTCCTTTACCTGAACATCAGATAAAACGGGATTCAAAATGAAAACAGTTTCGTAATGATTCATAATTAATAATTTAAGTTTTTACTTTTAAGGGTGCAAATGTACAATTTTATAACTATTCAGCAAATGTTTATTTAAAATATATTTTTAATTTTAAAACTCTTATTTCATTCATAAAATTATTTAACCCTTGGCAGTGTAAATTTAAAAGAGCTTCCCTTATCCAATTCACTTTCTACCCAAATTTTACCACCTTGAATTTCCACAAAATCTTTACATAAAATAAGTCCAAGACCAGTTCCCTCTTCATTATTTGTTCCCTTAATTGATAATTCACATTCAAGAGAAAATAACTTATTTAATTTTGAAGGATCAATACCAATTCCAGTATCTGAAATTATTACTACAACCTCATTTTCAAGATTTTGAGTTTTTATAGTTATTTTTCCAAATGGATATGTATATTTTATTGAGTTTGTTACTAAATTCCTTAAAATAGTATTAATCATTTGTTCGTCTCCTAAAACTAAACTTGAACCATCTAAACTTAGGCTTAAAGCTATATCTTTTGAATTGGCTATTGGTAGGCACAAATCATAAATAGCTTCAATGGTTTGAGTTAAATTAATTTGCTCAATTCTTGGTTCTAATTTACCTGTTTGAAGACTTGACCATGTTAATAGATTTTCTAATAACCCAAAAGCATTCTTTGCCGATTTATATATATGACTTGCAAATTGTTCGGTTTTATCAGGTGAATAATTAGAAATATTAGAATATAACAATTCGCTAAAACCTAAAATTGTATTAAAAGGACTTTTTAAATCATGTGCTATAATTGAAAAAAACTTATCCTTAGTTGCATTTAATTCATTTAATTCTTTATTTGCCTTCCCTAGTTCTTTTAAGGTTTGTTGTAATAAATGTTTTTCTTTAATTAATTTACGCTGTAAGTTGTTAATTTCACTATTTAAAAGATGCATTGTAGTATTTTGCTCAAGCAAATCAACAGCACTTATTTCTCCTAATATCAAAATTTTATCATTTTTTCTAAAAATTTTTGCTTCAATACTAGAATTAATGGAAAAACTATCTCCAATTGTTAATACACCTTCAAAAATAAGTGAATCTTTAGGGTTTAAGGTAAGTAATTTATCAAAAGTTGGGTTTATTAAACTTTCTGTTGCGTCTCCTTTTATAAGGCCTTGAAATGCAACATTAGAAAAAATTAGGTTTTTATTTAAATTATAAAGTGCAATGCAAAAATTATTAGATTTACTTAATGAATCTTTAAACTCATTTTCAAAATCTAATAAATCTTGTATTGTGGTATCTTTTTGTGTCAAATCAATCAATTGTTTGGGGACTTTAACTTATCATCTGATAATTTTACAAAAATAGGAATATTAATTTGCATCCAATTATATAAAGGAAGTATTTCTAAACATGACTCCGTTGATAGTTGATTTTTAAGCACTAAAATCCAAGTATTTAATTGAGCGGCCCAATAATTTGTGGAAAATCCATGGCTTCTATAAGCTCTAAATACCCAAAGTATGGTTTCTATTAATACTTCTGAATTAAATTCTTTTAAAATAGATGAAATAAATCTGATATGATTCGCATGATTATCTTGCATCATTAATAGGTTTTCTTCACCAACTAAATCTTTAATATCAGGTCTTTTTAACATTATAGCATTTATTTCAGACAATAATTTATCTGATTTTGTATCATACTCTTCAGATGATTTATCTGAAAAACCTTTTAGTTCCTCACAAGTCTGCAATAAATAGGTTTTATTCATAATTGTTTATTTTTTTAATAAATAATTCAGTACTAAAAATATCAGGTTTATAAATTACGTTGTAATAATTTAATAGTTTTTTTTCACCACCATGTAAAAAGGCTTGTCCACCAACCAAAATTGGAGTTTCTGGAAATTCTAATCTAAATTTTTCTATTAACTTTAATAGTTCTGGTAAATGTGAATAAATACTTAAGGAAATAGCTATAATATCAACAGAAATAGTTTTAGAAAATAATAGAATATCTTTTGTAGGCGTATTAGATCCTAAAAAATAAGAAGACCAACCATTCATTTCAAAAATATCACTTATCATTTTAATACCTATTTGATGATATTCTTTTTCAACACAAGAAAGTAATACATTTTTATTTAGTTGTTTTTTAGAAATAATAGTTAAATAATTCTCATTTAAAATTGCTTCAACTATAGCAGAAGCTAAATGTTCTGTTGCAACGCTAATTTTATTGTATTCCCAAAGTTCTCCAATTTTATACATAGATGTTTTAAGCAAATACTCATAAATAGTTTTAATTGAGATATTATTATTCAATAACGAATTTACAATTATAGAGCATTGCTTTTTATTACCTAACAAAAGATGTTTAAAAAAATCATCTTGAATTTCTTTGTCAATTTCCATAATTAGGGTTTTTGTATCTTTTTTAAAAATAGATAAAATATATTACTAAAAATATGACATATATTACTAGTTATTTTAAGTTTGCTTTGGGTTTAATTATTTAAAAACAAGTTATGGTATTAGTTGCCTAACTAAAAGTTACAAAAAATGTTTGCACTCAAAATCAAATTTTCACATCCGATGCCCTAAATTTTGTGCAGTAAAAAACTTTAGTTTAATAATTATCTACATCAATAGTTAACTTAATAGGTCTAAACTCTTTAACTGCTTGAAATGCATTAATAACCCTTATAATTTTATTTTTTGAGGCTCCTAACGATTGTTTTGGTGGAATTTTAATAATTATTTGACGAATGTAATAGTTTCTTATTTTTGAAATGGCTGGTGTTGTTGGACCTAAAATTTGCTCTTTTAAATTAGATGAAAACGATTTTCCTAACCAATTTGCACCTTCTTCAACAGTATTAAAATTTTTATGTCGTAACGTAATTTTAATAATTCTATAAAATGGTGGATAATGATATTGCCAGCGCTCTTGCAATTGCTCCTTAAACATTTCATTATAAGAATTGGTAGAAACTTGTTGCAATATTTGATGATACGGATTAAATGTTTGAATGGCAACTTTTCCTCTTTTTTGATCACGCCCTGCTCTACCCGAAACTTGTACCATTAATTGATAACTACGTTCGTGTGCTCTAAAATCTGGAAAATTAAGCATGTTATCGGCATTCATAATTCCAACTAAAGATACATTTGCAAAATCTAATCCTTTAGAAAGCATTTGTGTACCCACCAAAATATCTATTTCTTGTGCTTGAAACTGTCCTAATATTTTTTGATAGCCGTATTTTCCACGAGTAGTATCTAAATCCATTCTGCCAACGTTTGCATCTGGAAATAACTCTTGTAATTCTAACTCTATTTGCTCTGTACCAAATCCTTTTGTGTTTAATTTTTCGCTTCCACAAGCGCCGCAATTATGCAACATGGCTTGCCTGTAACCACAATAATGGCAACGCAATTCTTTTCTATAACTATGAAAGGTTAAACTAACATCGCATTGTGGACATTGCGGAGAAACACCACATGTTTGACATTCTACAACAGGTGCAAATCCTCTTCTATTTTGAAATAAAATTACTTGTTCTTTTTCCTTTAATGCTTCAGAAATCATTTCTAATAATCGATCAGAAAAATGACCTTTCATTCTTTTTTTTCGATGCTTTTCTTTAACATCTACCAATTCTATTTCTGGTAATAATACATTTCCAAAACGCCTGTTTAACTCTACAAACCCATATTTGCCTTGTTGCGCGTTGTAAAATGTTTCTATACTTGGCGTTGCAGAACCTAATAATACTTTTGCTTTATGTTGATTTGCCAAAACTATTGCAGCATCACGCGCGTGATATCGTGGAGACGGATCGTATTGTTTAAACGATGGTTCGTGTTCTTCATCAACTATAATTAAACCCAAATTAGAATAGGGTAAAAACAACGATGAACGTGCTCCTAAAATAAGTTGCGCTTTTTGTTTATTTTCTAAAACATTATTCCAAACTTCAACACGTTCATTCATAGAATATTTTGAATGAAAAACCGATAAATATTCTCCAAAATAAATTTGTAAACGCTCTATTAATTGTGTTGTTAGTGCAATTTCTGGCAATAAATACAACACTTGTTTTCCTTGTTCAAGTTGCTGTTTTATTAATTTTGCATAAATTTCTGTTTTTCCACTACTTGTAATACCTTTTAATAAGGTAACTTGTTTGGTTTTAAAACAATTTTCTATACTATCAAAAGCTTCTTGTTGAAAAGAGGTTAGAACTTTTATTTCGTTAGAAATTCCTTCAAAATTAATTCTATCGGTTTGAATAAAATAATACTCTAAAATATCTTTATCTACCAACGATTTTATAACGGCTGCTGAACTATTTGCTTTTTCTTGAAGATCTACAACCTTTATTGGTTTTTTAGTGGTTTGAAGCTGAAAATAGGTTAAAATAACATCGCGCTGTTTTTGCGCTCTGCTCAAAGTTTCTAATAATTCTGAAAGTTTTTCATTAGAATTCCAAATTGGATTTAGTCGAATGTATTTTATTAATTTCGGCTTGTATTGTTCGTAAATTTGCTCTTTTACACTAATTACATTTTTTTCAATTAAATCTTTAATTACAGGAAAAACCGTTTTTTTCCCAAGTATCTCCACAACCTGATTTATACTTAATTGTGTTTGATGTTGTAAGGCTTCATAAATTAAAAATTCATCATCATTTAAAATACTTTCATCATTAAAACCAATCATTTGCTGAATAACTGTTTCACTTTCTAATAAAAACGCTGATGGCAATGCGGCTCTAAAAACTTCGCCCAAAGAACACATATAATAACTTGAAATCCATTCCCAATGTGCTAACTGAATTTCATTTACAATAGGAGTTTCATCTAAAATTTGAAAAATATCCTTTGCATCATAACCTACTGGTGGATTGGTATGAATAGTATACACCAAAGCTGTATATATTTTTGATTTTCCAAATTCTACAGCAACACGCATTCCTGGCTTTAAAAATGCTGCTTCTGCTTCCGTAATTTTATAGGTAAATTGCTTTTGAAGCGGAATTGGTAGTATGACGTTTATAAAATTGATAAGGCTTTTCTTTTTTTATCTAAATTGTACCTCACAAAAATAATTATTTGAATTTTTTAATAGCACTTATTTTAGTTTTTTAAATGATTAAATTTTAAAGATCTACATATCAAACGGTTAGGTTTATTTATTTTTTTTGGCACGCTGTTTGTATTGTATAAAGCGTACTACTAACAATAGTATTTAGTATGAACCTTTAAATTTTAAATTATGAAAAACACATTATATTTAATCGCAACATTTGTATTAGTTAGTTTTGGAGCAATTGCTTCAACTAATAATACCACTACAAGTT
>NZ_JBFHHX010000178.1:0-5618 GCF_041596795.1 Lutibacter sp. | reverse complement strand
TATCAACATAAATCGAATCAACTAAATCAATAAAAATCTCATTCATTACTTGCTTCTCAAATTCTAATTCAGTTTCCTTTTTCTGACAATTAGCAAGAATTATTAAAAATAGTATAGCAATTATTCTTTTCAATTATTTCTTAGTTTTTATGTGCCCTAACTTGTTATATACATTATTTTTTCTCTTTTATTCCTTAAGAAATAAAAGTTAAAAGTAGATATAGACTATTTAATCATTTGTTGAAATTGCAATTTTTTCAATGTACTAATTTAATAAAAAAGAGTTTTAAAAATATGTTTGTTGTTAATTTAATATGAAATTAAATATAGTGCGTGATATTTTATTGTTATTATCATTTTATAAACTAGGATTGAGATTTCCAATCAAGTTCAGGATGACGTTTCAAAATTAATAATCTTGACTGTTAAATTTTCTTTTGTAGCTACCTTAATCATATTTTTGGTACCCTTATTTTTGCCATTCCAAAAGGCTAATAATGCATCGGCATAATTTGCCATTTGTTTGTTGTGTTTTTGTTCTGCAGAGGTAGTAATTACAAAACAGTTTGGGTAAGGCTGATTCATTGAATCTATTCTTTTGCTCCAAGAAACTGCTGGCTTCTTCACTAAAATCAACTACTAAACTATTTTTTAACGTTTGGCCTTAAAGGTATTTTTCCTGGTTAATGAGTTTTGATTTCAAAATTTGACATTGTAAGGAATTTAAAATTTATATACTTCACTGCGTTTCTAACTCATAAATTTTAAAAAATAAAAATAAAAAAAGCAACTTACTGTAAATTAGTAAGTTGCTTAACGAAATAAATCTAACGTTGTGACCTCGACAGGATTCAAACCTGTAACCTTCTGAGCCGTAATCAGATGCGCTATTCAGTTGCGCCACGAGGCCGTTTTGAGGGTGCAAATATAGTACTTTTTTATAATTTACAAACTATTTTTTGTAACAAAATATCTCCAACCAATTATTGCCATTTCCCATTTTTTTGCTTTGGCCATATCTAAGCTTTTTTTTGAAAAACTAGGTAGTACTAATTTATTTATTTTTGCTAAAATTTTAAATAATTGTTTTTTCATTTTACAAAATTACATAATAAAAGAAACTCTACAATAAGCAACACTTTTTATTGCAATTTTTATTGTTTTTTTACTGAAGATGATTATGGATAATTAGTAAAAAAAAAAGAGTAGGGTAGATAGTACATAAAAGTAATTGGTTTTATTTAACTTTTTTTGTTGTTATTTCTATAACACCATTTTTACCTTTTTCACCATACAATTTTAACGCAGCTTCACCTTTTAATACATTTATAGATACTATGTTTTCTGGTTTTATTGCTTCCATTTCTTCTGAGGTAATTTCTTTTTCATCTAAAATATACAATGGTTTTTCTTTGTCCGAAATAGTTGTTATAGAACTTTGTGTTTTAATTATTTTTTGTCCTTTTGTACCATCACTTTTTAAGATGTAAAAATTTTCACTAGCATTATCTTCATCTAAAATAAATTCATTTTTTTCTCCATCTTCAGTTATAAATACGGCTTTAGTTAACTTCTTTTTGTTAGAATCAATTTTTAAGGTGTCAGCTATGTTGGTTGTAAACTTAAGTTCATCTTCATTAATAGTAGCAATACTAATTTCATCATTTTGTTTATTGTAACTTATAATAATTGGCTGTATTGGTTTATTGCTTTGTCTGGCAAATACGGTAGAGTTGGTTTTGTTTTTTGCTGTAATTTTTATAGCTGTAATTTCGTTTTCAGAATTTCTTATAATATCTTTAAACGCTAATTCCGTATTAAATTCTTCTTTAAAGGTTTTTGTTTCTGCTGCTAAATTTTCATTTGTTGAATTTTTATCTATAATTAAATCAATAACTGCGATATTTATTTCCCAAGAGCTTTTTTCTTGAGCCGTAATTTTAGTGTTAAATGTTGAAATAAAAGTTATTAATATTGGAATTAGTACTATATATTTCCATTGTTTTTTATTGTTTGAAGGATTTTTTTGTAACATAAGTATTCTTTTTTTGAGTAATGAATTGTAAAAATTATTGGTTATTGAAATGTTGAAATTTGTTGAAACTACTTTTAATAATGTTAACTTGTAAAGTTGTTTGTTCATTGATTTTTCTAAAGCATATTTATCTGCTATAAATTCTAAATTTTGTTCAATTAGTTTTTTTAAATGCCAGGTAAAAGGATTAAACCATAGAAGAATTACCAATAAATGAACCAATAAAGTATCAAATGAATGCCATTGTTTTACATGAACTTTTTCGTGGTTTATAATTTGGGCTAATTCCTCAGAAGAAAAATTTTCTTTATTATAAATAATGCTGTTAAAAAAGGAAAAAGGAGAGATGTTTTTTTTAGTTTCTATATAAATAAAATTGTTCTGCTTAATTTTTTGATGATTTAATATAAAAATTTTAAGCGAAATTAATTGAAACATAAATTTTAAACTAAAAATTAGCACGCCTATAAAATAGATAGGAATAATAAGCTGAAACCAATCAAAAGAATTATTTACTTGTATAGTTTCGTTATCAAATACATTAAAATTTAAAGTACTTAAATTTTTAGTTGCTCGCTCAATATAAACTGGAATCTCAATAAGCGGTATTAAAATTGAAAATAGTAAACCCGTTAAAAAATATATTCTAATAGAAGAGAAGAAAGTTTCGTTTTTTAAAAACACCAGATAAAATACCACCAGTATTATTACCAATCCACTTGATTTTAATAAATATTCTATCATTAATTGTTTTGTTTGCTTTCAATTATTTTTATGATTTCTCTAAGCTCATCAGCACTAATTTTTTCTTCTTTAGCAAAAAAAGACACTACATTTTTGTAAGAATTTTCAAAGTAACTATGAATGGCACTTGAAAAATATTTTTTCCGATACTCTTCTAAAGTAATTGTTGGAAAATATCTATGCGTATTTCCAAAGGATTCATGGCTAACAAACCCTTTATCTTCCATTTTTCTTATAACGGTTGATACAGTGTTGTAATGTGGTTTTGGTTTTGGAAGTTCAGCAACAACTTCTTTTACAAAAGCGTTTTTAAGTTTCCATAAAACGTGCATTATTTCTTCTTCTTTATTGGTAAGTTTATCCATATTTAGAAAATGTTTTATCAAATATAAACTAATTAATTAGTTACATAACTATAAAAGTAGTTAAATAACTTTAATTTGTTTTAGTAGCGTTTAATTTGCTTATTTAGAATCTCTTATATTTGTTAAAATCATCTTTATGAATTTTGTATTACTATTAATTGGATTTGGTTTATTAGTATTAGGAGGGAACTGGTTGTTGAAAAGTGCCGTTGGGTTTTCATTGCGATTAAATATTCCTAAAATTCTTGTAGGTATGACTATTGTTTCATTTGCAACTTCTGCACCCGAATTAATTGTTAGCCTAAATGCTGCTTTAAATAATCATGCAGATTTTGCTCTTGGAAACATAATGGGCTCTAATATTGCAAATTTAGGATTTGTTTTAGCTATAATTATTTTAATTTCTGATATTAATGTTCAAGATGGTTTTTATAAAATAGATTGGCCTGTAATGATGATTTCTTCTTTAATGTTATATTTTTTTATAGTGTTTGATGGAGAATTACAACGTTACGAAGGAATTATTCTGTTTTCTTCCATTATTGTGTTTTTAATTTATTTACTAAAATTTCAAAAACCTGCAATTGTTGATGAATTTCCGGAAGATGACATAGAGCTACCATTATATAAAAATTTATTGTTTTTATCTTTAGGTGGAGTTGCCTTATGGGGTGGATCTGAGTTTTTAATAAAAGGGGCTGTTGGACTAGCTTCAAATTTTAATGTTAGTGAAAGAATTATTGGAGTTACCGTTGTTTCCATTGGAACTAGCGTGCCAGAATTGGCAGCATCATTAATTGCTATTGTTAAAAAAGAAAAGGCAATTTCTATAGGTAATATAATTGGCTCAAATGTGTTTAATATTTTAGTGGTATTAGGTTTAACTTCTATAATTACACCTTTAAAAGTTATTGATCCGGCTTTAATTACTAATGATATTATTTGGATGTTGGCCATATCTTTAATTATATTACCATTAAACTTTTTACCTACTAAAATGAAATTTTCTTGGAAAGAAGGTATTATTTTGTTAGGTATTTATATAGCTTTTATGTTTACAACACTACTATAAATGCCATTTGTTCTGTGCTAAATGCATAGTTATAGGATTAAAATAAATAAGATAATGCTAGTTTTTTAATAGTAATATGATTCTTTTTTTCTCTAAAGTATAAGAATGGAGTGTTACACTTTAGTATAATTATAACATAAATATCCTATAAAATTAATACTAAAATTATTTAAGTTATTATTGCATAAATAATTTGCATTATTCAAAAGAGATTGTATATTTGCATCCGCTTAGGGCAATTAGCTCAGTTGGTTCAGAGCACCTCGTTTACACCGAGGGGGTCGGGGGTTCGAATCCCTCATTGCCCACAAAAAAAGGCTTCCATATTTGGAAGCCTTTTTTTATTTATAAAATTCAAGTATTAGATTTTTACAATTTTTTTTGTAAGTGTTTGATCGTTATCTGTTTTCAGTTTTAAAATGTAAACAGCTTGCGTTAATTCTTGAATGTCTAAAGCAGATTTTTCATCCATTTGCTTTACTAATTTTCCACTTAAGTCAAAAACATCAATATTAAATTTTTGATTGTATTCTAATCCATTAATATTAATAAAGTTTTCAATGCAGTTTATTGAAATTGAGTTTGTTGAAAAATCTTCAGTACTTAAAGTAGTTGTTGAATATCCATAATCTGATGCTAGTAAATTTCCACTTTGAGAAGTTCCAGCTGGATTTCTTAAAATTAACTGAAAATTAGAGATTGATGTTCCTAATGGTATAATAATTCCGTCAAAGCTATGAGTGTTAAAATCGATAGAGCCAGCATGTTCAGTTCCATTCCATGTCAAAGATATTAACGTCCCATTCCAATTATCAGCATAACTTATATTTTGAGAATTCATTGTTTCCGGAACCCATAAATATAGTATAACAGGATCGGAGTAAGGATTATATAATGTCCAATCACCTGAAGAACCATATGAGACATTAACTATACCATTTCCATTTGGAGTTAAGGTAAGTTGAGAATAGGAATTAAATGCAATAAGAAGAGTTAATAATAGTAAAGTTTTTTTCATAATAGTTTAATTTAAGTTAATAATAATTGCTGTTTTCTTTTTTTTGATAAAAAAATATTTTAAGTGAATGTGATTTATTTATGGTTTTAATCCGTTACAAAATTCCAAACTTGGCCAATTGTTTGTCCACCTTGATTGTCTTTAACAACCACTTTCCAATAGTAATTAGTAGATGCTGCCAAAGTAACATTTAATGTTTGAGCAGCTATATTATTGCCTTGTTTGTTAACTGGTGGATTTACTGTATCAAAATAAACATCATATGTTAAAGTATCACTAGTATCTACGTCACTTGCTGTCCATTCTAATGTTGCTGTAGTTGTTGTAACCGTAGCATTTAATGTTGGTCTTAATAATACTGGTGAAAATGGTAAATGGTTAGTT
>NZ_JBFHHX010000177.1:0-5726 GCF_041596795.1 Lutibacter sp. | reverse complement strand
CCATTTTAAAAGGCGAATTAAAAGTAATAAAAAAGGATAGCTTAGGTAATTATTTAACCTGTAATAATAGAATTATTACTGTTCAAGAATTGAGTAATACTTGGAAGAATAAAAAATGTTTAGTTTCTTCAAATTTGGCAAATTAACGGGCGTTTTTATTTAATTATAGGTGTTTGCAAAACAACATCAGTAAAACTTTTTTCAAAATTTTATTATTTTTTTTGAAAAATATAGAAACAGAAAAAAATTAAGAGTTATTAAAAAGTCCATTTTCAGATATTCCTTTTGTTTAGAATCTTTATAAATTATTGTTTAGGGCAGATAATGAAGACAATTTATTGTTTTTTTTTGTATTTTTAAGTATTATATAAGCTCTCTAGCAAGGCTTATTTAATTACTTCCCAATATGCGCACATTAGGAAAAGTTGCTCATGCAATTACTCCATTAAATTTGAATTAATTTAAAAATAAGCGGATATGAAAACAAAACTATTTTTTATTGGACTATTAGTAGCAAGTATTTCTATACAAGCTCAAATGGTTTCTGTTGCATTACACAAAGCAACCGGAACAGAAATTTTTACTGGGGTAGACCCTTTTAAAGCTGCCTATGCTGCTTCTGTTGCAGGCGATACAATTTATTTATCGGGTGGTTCTTTTGTTGCGCCAGCCAATTTTGACAAGCAATTGTTTATTTATGGTGTTGGGCATTACCCAGATTCTACGGCGGCAACCAACCCAACTACTATTACTGGCGATTTTATTTTGACCGAAAATGCCGATAATTTTTATTTAGAAGGCGTAAATCTTAAAAACCAATTTTATACAGATACCAACGCTTCTGTAAATGCCTTTACCATTAGAAGAGTAAAAATTGATGGAAGTACTACAATACAAGGTACAGCTGTAAACTCAACCAATATTACCTTTATAGAGTGTATATTAAACCATGTTAATTTAAATAACGCAACCAATTCTGCTATATTTAATAGTATTCTTTATAACTATGTTAATTATAGCAATGCTAATGTGTTTAAAAATAATATTTTTTTGTATTATGGTAGTGCTAATCTTTTTAGTAATTCAAATAATAATGAAATTAGTAATAATGTAATAATACAAACCTATGGTAATTACATTAGCAATGGAAATGGAAATACCTATAAAAACAATCTTTTTGTTTCTGCAGCTCCTAATTACGGAACTTCTCCAATTTTAATAAACAATTATTTAGGCGTTGCTCAAGCAGATATTTTTGTAAACCAAACGGGTTATGCGTTTGATTATACACATGATTATCATTTACAAGTGCCTGAAACTTATTTAGGAGCTGATAATCCTGCAACACAAGTAGGGATTTATGGAGGTAATTTCCCTTTTAAAACAGCAAATATGCCAATTACACCGCATATTAGCACACAAAACATTTCATCTTCAACAGATAATAATGGAATGTTAAATATTAATATTAAAGTTAACGCTCAAAAAAACTAAACAATGGCTATAGCACAATTAATACCGCGAAAGTGGATATTAATGAGTTTGCTTATTAGTGTCCAATGTTTGGCTCAGGTTGAAGTGGTGTCATATGATTATTGGTTTAACAACGATTACTTAAATAAAGTATCTACCAATATTACAACACCTTCAGAAACCTTTGAGCTAAATAAAAGTATAGCCACAGACGGTTTGTCGTACGGCATAAACACCTTTAATATTCGGTTTAAAGACAATGCGAATTTATGGAGTGGTGTATTAAGTGAGTTTTTTTACAAAGCACCACAAAGTACTTCGGCAAATAGAGCAATTGTTGGGTATGAATATTGGTTTAATAACAATGCAAATTCAAGAATATCACAAACGGTTACAGGAACAGAAACTTTAAATTTAGTTTCAAATATTGATGCCAGTGCGCTTCAAAGTGGTATCAATACTTTTAACATACGATTTAGAGATGATTCTGGTTTATGGAGTGGTGTGTTAACAGAATTTTTCTACAAAGCACCGCAAAGCACTTCAGCAAATAGAGCAATTGTTGGGTACGAATACTGGTATAACAACAATGCTGCTACACGAATTTCAGAAAGTGTAACAGGAGCTGAAACTTTTAATTTAGTTACAACTTTAGATGCAAGTGCACTTCAAAACGGTATCAATACTTTTAACATTCGATTTAGAGATGATTCTGGTTTATGGAGTGGTGTATTAACAGAATTTTTTTACAAAGCACCACAAAGCACTTCAGCAAATAGAGCAATTGTTGAATACGAATATTGGTATAACAACAATGCCGCTACACGAGTTTCAGAAAGCGTAACAGGAACAGAAACTTTTAATTTAGTTACAAGTTTAGATGCAAGTGCGCTTCAAAACGGTATCAATACTTTTAACATTCGTTTTAAAGACGATTCTAATTTATGGAGTGGCGTATTGAGTGAGTTTTTCTACAAAGCACCAGAAAGCACCGATATCAATAGAAAAATTATAGCTTATGAATATTGGTATAATAACGAGTCAGCTTCTCGAATTTCAGAAAGCGTAACAGCTACCGAACAATTAAATTTAGTAACAAGTATAGATGCTAACGCACTTCAAAATGGAATTAATACGTTTAACATTCGTTTTAAAGACGATTCTAATTTATGGAGTGGCGTAAAATCTGAATTTTTCTTAAAGTTTAAAGAACAAGATTTATCCGACAATAAAATTATTGCCTATCGCTATTGGGTTGATGATGCTTTTGATAAAATGGTTGAAGTTGTTTTATCTCCTCCAATAACACCTTTAGAAACTGTTGCGCCAATAAATGTTAGCAACGTTTGGCAAGGTTCGTATACTATAAATCTTCAGTTTAAAGATAGTCACGGCTATTGGAGTGGTGTTTTAAAAGAAACTTTTACAAAAGAAGTATTACCAGTTGCCATATTCTCAGTAGATACTGATGAAACTTGTTTAGGCAATGCTTTAACTTTTACCAATGAAAGTATTGATTTTGATGCACAGCTTTGGGATTTTGGAGATGGAAATTCAAGTTCCGATGTAAATGCAACACACACCTACGCTACATTTGGTGAATTTGATGTGAGTTTAACAGTTACAGATACTGGAAGTGCAAAAGACAGTGTAATAACTAAAAAAGTAAAAGTGGTTGATACGCCTTCAAAAGAAGTGACTTCAAACACAACTTTTCCAGCTTGTTTTGGTACAACCGTAACTTTAACTGCTACTGCTACTGGAACTTATGTATGGTCTAATGGTGAAATTACTAAAAGTATCAGTCCAACCGTTGCAGGTGATTATAGTGTAACTGTTACTGCAGCTGCAGGGTGTTCTATAACTTCAGATATTATTTCGGTTTCATTTAAAAATGAAATTGATAAAACCGTTACTTCAACTGGTACTGCAATTACCGCTACACAAACTGGCGCAACTTACCAATGGGTAGATTGTATCAATGCAAATGCTGCAATTAATGGTGCAACATCACAAATTTATAGTCCAACTTTGGCAGGTTCTTATGCTGTGGAAATTACGGTTGACAGCTGTACTGTTATTTCAGATTGCACTACTATTTTAGACAGTGATAATGATGGAATTATTGATGGGTTAGACAATTGTAATTCAGTTGCCAATGCAGATCAATTAGATACAGATTCGGATGGAATAGGTAATGTTTGTGATGATGATGATAACGATGGTGTTTTAGATATAAACGACAATTGTCCGTTGGTTTCTGGAACTGCAAATGGTTGTCCTGATGCTGATGCTGATGGAGTTGCCGATGCCAATGATTCTTGTGCCAACACACCTTCAGGAGAAACTGTAAATGCAAATGGTTGTAGCGATTCGCAATTAGATGATGATAACGATGGAGTTAACAATGCCTTAGACCAATGTCCAGACACGCCAAATGGCGAAGTAATTGATGTGCATGGTTGTCCAGTGTTTTTACTACCAAGTTCAAACTATACTATTACCATTACTGGTGAAACTTGTAGAAATAGCAATAATGGTAAAATAACCATAACTGCAGCGCAATCAAATGCGTATACTGTAACAATTTCAGGAAACGGTTTAAATACTTCTAAACAATTTACAACTTCAACAGAAATTACCAATTTAAGTGCCGGTACTTACACTGTTTGTTTTACAGTTACAGGTAAAGCTAATTATGAGCAATGTTTTACAATTGTGATAGTTGAGCCTGATGATTTAGCAGTGTTATCTAAAGTGAGTGCTAAAAATAAAACTGTTGATTTAAGTTTATTTGGATCTGATGAATATTTTATTGAATTAAATGGAGAGCAGTTCAGTACTTCTAAAAATGAGATTAGTTTACAATTAAAAGAAGGTGTAAATCTGTTAGAAGTTAAAACAGTAAACGATTGTCAGGGAGTTTATATAGAAACTATTGAAATATTTTCTGAATTGACCTTGTATCCAAATCCAACAAAAGGAAATGTCATATTGTATGTTGGAGAATCTTTAAATGAAGGGATTTCGGTTGAAATTTACAATACCAACAAGCAGTTAATGGAAGTTAAAAACTATAAATCTTCAAATAACAGTGTGAAATTAGAAGTGGAGAATTTTCCAGCTTCAGTGTATTTTATTGTTGTAAAAACTGCAACAAAACAGTTTAACTTTAAACTGATTAAATTATGAGAACATATAAATATCTATCAATCATACTAGTTGGATTCTTTATTTTAAGTTGCGGTGGAGGTGGAGATGATGACGATCCAACGCCGCCACCAAAAAATCCGCCAGATGCAGCGGTATTAGTTGCGCCTGCACAAAATTCAGAATGTAATCAGGGTACAAATGTTACCGCAACAAAAAGCGATGTTACTTTTGAATGGAGAATTGCAGCGAATACAGATTTGTACGAATTGACTGTAAAAAATTTGAAAACAGGGGTAAGTACAAATTATACAAGCACCACAAATATTAAAATGGTAACCTTAGATAGGGCTACGCCTTATTCATGGAGAGTAATTTCAAAATCGAATTCGGTTTCTCAAACTGCTTCAAGTTTAACATGGAAATTTTACAATGCTGGAGATGGAACAATTTCATATCCACCTTTTCCAGCTGAAATTATTGCTCCAGAAATGGGTGCTTTTGTAACTGCTTCAAATGGAAAAGTAGATTTAAAATGGGCAGGAAGTGCTGTTGAAAATAATATTGCTGGTTACGATATTTATTTTGCAGCTGCCAATCCGCCAAGTTTGCACAAAGCAAATCATACAAGTACCGAATTAACCGGTATTGCAGTAACTGCAAATACTATTTACTATTGGAAAATTATCACAAAAGATTCAAAAGGTAATTCTTCAGATTCTGGAATTTATAATTTTAAAATTAATTAAATATTGAAAAATTAAAAGCCCTAAAATATAATGTTTTAGGGCTTTTTTCAGTTAGTATTTTAATAAATCAATTTCTTCAAATTTGTTAAGTTGAATATTTTCTACTGAATTTCGATAAACTAACCAATCAGTTTTATAAAAATCATTAATTTTTAAAATTACTTCTCGCACTTTTGCATCGGCATTATTAATTAAGGTAGTTTCTGTAATTCTGGGTAATTGTTGTAAAGCATTTACATACCCACGTGCAGTATATAAATAAGAAATTGTACTCGGAAATTCTGTATCTGTTATGCCTTGTCTTTCATCTTCTTTTCCTAATAAATCATCAAGTAAACTGTCAATTTTGGTAAT
>NZ_JBFHHX010000176.1:0-5765 GCF_041596795.1 Lutibacter sp. | reverse complement strand
AGAACATTACTATTCTCTAGTGCTTCAATGCCAGATTGGGAATAATACAATTTTGAATTACGAATAAATTAAAAACCGAATGAATTACATTCGGTTTTTTTATGTTTTCCTATGTAAAAAAGATAAATTACTTTTGCATAACAAAATTATTAAGTACAAATGAGTTCAGATATAAGTAAAAGATACAGTCAAAGAGGTGTTTCGGCTTCAAAAGAAGATGTACACAATGCCATAAAAAATGTAGATAAAGGATTGTTTCCAAAAGCTTTCTGTAAAATTGTGCCAGATTATTTAACAAATGATGAAGATTATTGCTTGGTTATGCACGCAGATGGCGCTGGAACAAAATCATCATTAGCATATATGTACTGGAAAGAAACAGGAGATATTTCTGTTTGGAAAGGAATTGCACAAGATGCTCTTATTATGAATATTGACGATTTATTGTGCATTGGAGCAACAGATAATATTATGCTGTCTTCAACCATTGGTCGTAATAAAAACTTAATTCCAGGTGAAGTTATAGCTGCAATAATAAACGGAACCGAAGAATTATTGCAAGATTTAAAAAGTTTTGGGGTTGAAATTCACTCAACAGGCGGCGAAACTGCAGATGTAGGAGATTTGGTAAGAACCATAATTGTTGATTCTACAGTTACTGCTAGAATAAAAAGAGCTAATGTAATTGATAATGCAAATATTAAACCTGGAGATGTAATTGTTGGTTTAGAGTCTTTCGGTCAAGCAACGTATGAGAAAGAATACAATGGAGGAATGGGATCTAATGGATTAACGTCTGCGCGTCATGATGTTTTTAGCAAGTATTTAGCAGAAAAATATCCTGAAAGTTTTGATGCTTCTGTACCAAGTGATTTGGTATATTCTGGTAATGTAAAATTAACAGATTTTGTAGAAAATTCACCTATTGATGCTGGAAAATTAGTGCTTTCTCCAACAAGAACTTATGCACCCATTATTAAAAATATTTTAGAAAAATATTCTTCAAAAGAAATTCACGGAATGGTACATTGCAGTGGGGGAGCTCAAACTAAAATTCTTCATTTTGTTGATGATTTACATATAATTAAAGATAATTTATTTCCTATTCCACCATTGTTTAAATTAATTCAGGAACAAAGTAAAACCGATTGGAAAGAAATGTACCAAGTTTTTAACTGCGGACATAGAATGGAACTTTATGTTCCTTCAGAAATTGCAAATGATATTATTAAAATATCAAAAAGTTATAACGTTAATGCGCAAATTATTGGTAGAGTAGAAGCTTCAGAAAGTAAAAAGTTAACAATTACTAGTGAATTTGGTGTTTTTGAATATTAAAAAATATCAAGAAATTATTGTAAATTTGCAATCCAATAAAAAAACTACATGTTAGATAAATTAAGAATAATAAAACAACGTTTTGACGAAGTTTCTGATTTAATAATTCAGCCAGATATTATTTCAGATCAAAAGCGTTATATTCAAATTAATAAAGAATATAAAGATTTAAGCGCAGTTATGAAACTGGGTGATGAATATAAAACTTTATTAGATAATGTTGAGGAAGCCAAAGAAATTATTGCCGATGGATCAGATGCTGAAATGACAGAAATGGCAAAAATGGAACTAGAAGAGGCAAATGCTAGAATTGAGCAACTAGAAGAAGAAATTAAATTTATGTTAATTCCTAAAGATCCTGAAGATGCTAAAAACGTTATGATGGAAATTAGAGCGGGAACTGGCGGGGATGAAGCAAGTATTTTTGCAGGAGATTTATATAGAATGTACACTAAGTTTTGTGCAGATAAAGGATGGAGAACTGAAATTGTTGATGTAAGTGAAGGTACTTCGGGTGGTTTTAAAGAAATTATTTTTAGTGTTGAAGGTGATGATGTTTATGGCGATTTAAAGTTTGAAGCAGGTGTGCATCGTGTTCAACGTGTTCCTCAAACAGAAACTCAAGGTCGTGTGCATACTTCTGCTGCAACAGTAATGGTATTGCCAGAAGCAGAAGAATTTGATGTGCAAATTGATATGAAAGATGTTCGTAAAGATTTATACTGTTCATCTGGTCCTGGAGGACAATCGGTAAATACAACCTATTCTGCTGTACGTTTAACCCACATTCCAACTGGTTTAGTGGCACAATGTCAAGATCAGAAATCGCAACATAAAAACTTTGACAAAGCTTTAACGGTTTTACGTTCTCGTTTATACGAAGTTGAGTTAGCTAAAAAGCAGGAGGAAGACGCTAAAAAACGTAAAAGTATGGTAAGTTCTGGTGATAGATCTGCAAAAATTAGAACTTACAACTATCCGCAAGGACGTGTTACTGAGCACAGAATTGGTTTAACAATGTACGATTTAAGTAATATTATTAATGGTGATATACATAAAATTGTAGAAGAATTAAAACTTGCAGAAAACACAGAGAAATTAAAAGAATTAGGAGAAGTTTTTTAACTTAATTTTTTAAAACAATATATAGATAAGCAAGAAGAAATTCTTGCTTTTTTTTTGAAATATCGTGAAAATATTAAATAGTTTGGTATTAAAACATTCATGTATATTTGCCACTTCAAAAAAAACAGATTTTAATAAATTCAATAAAAATGATTACAGTAAATGATATTTTGGTTCAGTTTGGTGGAACAACACTTTTTAGCAATGTTTCTTTTGCCATAAATGAAAACGATAAAATAGCTTTAATGGGAAAAAATGGAGCAGGAAAATCAACTTTATTGAAAATTGTTGCTGGGGCTAGCAAACCTTCTTCAGGAAATATTTCAGCTCCAAAAGATGCTGTTATTGCATACTTGCCACAACATTTATTAGCTAAAGATAATACAACTGTTTTTGAAGAAACTTCCAAAGCATATGCCGAATTCTTCTCAATGAAAGAAGAAATTGATAAAATTAACGAGGAGTTAACTGTAAGAACAGATTATGAAAGTGATGCCTATATGCAGTTAATTGAGCGAGTTTCCGAGCTAAGTGAAAAATTTTATGCTGTAGAAGAGATAAACTATGAAGCTGAGGTAGAAAAGGTTTTAAAAGGATTAGGTTTTGAACGTACAGATTTTAACAGACCAACATCTGAATTTTCTGGAGGATGGCGTATGCGTATTGAATTGGCAAAAATTTTATTACAAAAACCTGATTTAATTTTGTTAGATGAGCCAACAAACCATATTGATATTGAAAGTGTAATGTGGTTAGAAGATTTTCTAATAAATTCAGCTAAAGCAGTTATTGTAATTTCACATGACAGGGCTTTTGTAGATAATATTACCAACAGAACTATTGAAGTTACAATGGGTAGAATTTATGATTATAAAGCTACCTATTCTCATTATTTAGAATTAAGAAAAGATAGAAGAGCGCATCAACAAAAAGCATATGATGAGCAACAAAAAATGATTGCTGAAAACACAGAGTTTATAGAGCGTTTTAAAGGAACCTATTCTAAAACAAACCAGGTTCAATCTCGTGTTAAAATGTTAGAAAAATTAGTATTAGTTGAGGTAGATGAGGTTGATACATCTGCCTTACGATTAAAATTTCCTCCAGCACCACGTAGCGGACAATATCCAATTGTAGTTACGGATTTATCTAAAAAATACGATGAGCATGTAGTTTTTAATAATGCAAATTTAGTTATTGAACGTGGGCAAAAAGTAGCTTTTGTAGGTAAAAATGGTGAAGGTAAATCTACAATGATTAAAGCTATTATGGGAGAAATAGATTTTCAGGGAAAACTGGAAATTGGTCACAATGTAAAAATTGGATATTTTGCACAAAATCAAGCCTCATTGTTAGATGAAAATTTAAGTGTTTTTGAAACCATTGATCAAATAGCTGTTGGTGATATTCGTACCAAAATAAAAGATATGTTAGGAGCCTTTATGTTTGGAGGTGATGATATTACTAAAAAAGTAAAAGTACTTTCTGGTGGTGAAAAAACACGATTGGCTATGATAAAGTTATTATTAGAGCCTGTAAATGTTTTAATTTTAGATGAGCCAACAAACCATTTAGATATGAAAACTAAAGATATTATTAAAGATGCTTTAAAAGATTTTGATGGTACTTTAATCTTGGTTTCTCACGATCGTGATTTCCTTGATGGTTTAGCTGAAAAAGTTTTTGAATTTGGTCACAAAAGAGTAAAAGAACATTTTGAAGATGTTGCAGGATTTTTAGCTCATAAAAAATTAGAAAACTTAAGAGAAATAGAAAAGAAGAGTTAACTTATTAATTCTTCTTTTCTTCTGTTCTATTAGATTTTAAAGATACAATAACACCTATTAGTAATGATAGGGCAATTACACTTAATGAAATCCATTCTGGAAATTTGAAGTGATGAGCTAAAATTAATTTAATTCCTACAAAAGTTAAAATAACTATTAAACTGTATTTTAGGTAATAGAATTTAGCAAGCATATTTGATAAGAAAAAGTACATTGATCTTAATCCAAGTATTGCAAAAATGTTAGATGTAAATACTAAAAACGGATCTGATGTTATAGCTAAAATTGCCGGAATACTATCCAACGCAAATAAAATATCTGTAAATTCAATAATAATTAAAGCAATAAATAACGGTGTTGCGGCATTTATATGGCGTAGTTTTATAAAAAAATGTTCACCATTCATATGGCTTGTTATTGGTACAAACCTTCTTACTTGTCGGTAAATAAATGATTTTTTAGGATGAAATTCTTCATCTTTAGAAACCAACATTCTGTAGGCAGTAACAATTAAAAACACTCCAAACACATAGGTTGTAAAGCTAAATTTATTAATAAGTAATACACCAAAGAAAATCATTAAAGCTCTAAATATAATTGCTCCTAAAATTCCCCAAAACAAAACTCTGTGTTGATATTTTAATGGAATTTTAAATGAAGTAAAAATAACTGCAATCACAAAAATATTATCAACACTTAATGATAGCTCAATTAAATAACCTGTAATGTATTTTAACGTAGCATTGGTTGGAGTTAATCCATCAACATTATTAATTATATTAGTTGAATATAACCAATAAATTACTCCAGAAAAAAGTAGAGATATAGTTACCCAAATAGCGGTCCATTTTGTGGCTTCTTTGGTACTTATTATGTGTGGTGTTCTGTTAAAAACTCCTAAATCTAACGCTAAAAAAATTAATATAACTGCAATAAATATTCCCCAAACAAGCATGATGTAATTGTTAAAAATAAGTGTAAAGATATACAAAAAATTAAGACTCTACTAGAGTCTATAATAAGTATATTAATAGAAAAACCCAATCTAAAAAGATTGGGTTTTTTTATATAAGCAAGAAATTAAAAATCTATTTTACTGTATCTACAATTGCCTTAAAAGCTTCTGGGTTATTCATAGCTAAATCGGCAAGAACCTTACGATTCAATTCAATATTATTTGCTTTAATTTTCCCCATAAACTGTGAGTAAGACATTCCATACTGGCGAACTCCAGCGTTAATACGTTGAATCCATAAAGCACGGAAAGTTCTCTTTTTGTTTTTACGATCTCTATAGGAATAAACCATTCCTTTTTCAATCGCATTTTTTGCTACTGTATAAACGTTTTTTCTACGTCCAAAGTAACCTTTTGCTTGCTTCAATATCTTTTTTCTTCGAGCTCTTGAAGCAACTGAATTTACTGATCTTGGCATAATTTCAATTTGTTTTTTTGTAGTAGGCGGTAAAATTTAATTTACACTTGTTTGTGCACTACTCCAAGGTTAATTATTAATT
>NZ_JBFHHX010000175.1:0-5765 GCF_041596795.1 Lutibacter sp. | reverse complement strand
TAAAGACATGAGAAAAAGAAAGGCGAAAAAAAGAGTTCTTTTACCAGATCCAAAGTTTAATGATCAATTGGTAACACGTTTTGTGAATAACTTAATGTGGGATGGTAAAAAATCTGTAGCTTTCAAAGTATTTTACGATGCATTAGACATTGTAGAGCAAAAAAAGCAGAATGATGAAAAAACATCATTAGAGATATGGAAAGATGCATTATCAAATGTAATGCCACACGTAGAGGTTCGTAGCCGTCGTGTTGGTGGAGCTACTTTCCAAATTCCAATGCAAATTAGACCAGACCGTAAGGTGTCTATTGCAATTAAATGGTTAATATCTTATTCAAGAAAACGTAATGAAAAATCAATGGCTCAGCGTTTAGCTGGTGAAGTATTAGCTGCTGCAAAAGAAGAAGGTGCTGCTGTTAAGAAAAGAATTGATGTTCATAAAATGGCAGATGCTAATAAAGCATTCTCTCACCTTAGATTTTAAAAATAAGAAATGGCAAGAGATTTAAAATATACAAGAAATATTGGAATTGCTGCTCATATTGATGCAGGTAAAACTACATGTACAGAACGTATTCTTTATTATACGGGAGTTTCTCATAAAATTGGAGAAGTACATGATGGTGCTGCAACAATGGACTGGATGGAGCAAGAGCAGGAAAGAGGTATTACAATTACTTCTGCAGCTACTACTTGTGAATGGCAGTTTCCAACAGAAAATGGACAACCAACAAGTGATGCAAAAGGGTACCACTTTAATATTATTGATACTCCTGGTCACGTTGATTTTACCGTTGAGGTAAATCGTTCATTAAGAGTATTAGACGGATTGGTTTTCTTATTTAGTGCAGTTGATGGTGTTGAGCCTCAATCTGAAACTAACTGGAGGTTAGCAGATAACTATAAAGTTCCAAGAATTGGTTTCGTTAATAAAATGGACCGTCAAGGAGCTAACTTTTTAGCAGTTTGTCAACAAGTTAGAGAAATGTTAGGTTCTAATGCAGTGCCTATTGTTATTAACATTGGTGATGAAGAAAACTTTAAAGGTATTGTTGATTTAATTAAGAATCGTGCAATTATTTTCCACGATCATACAATGGGATCAACTTTTGATGTTGTTGAAATACCAGAAGAATTAAAAGAAGAAGCGAAAGAATTAAGAGGTAAACTTATTGAAGAAGTTGCTGCTTATGACGAGAATCTTTTAGAAAAATATATGGAAGATGAAGATTCTATTACTGAAGATGAGGTGCACGCTGCGCTTCGTGCTGCTGTAATGGATATGTCAATTATTCCAATGATTTGTGGATCGGCTTTTAAAAATAAAGGTGTACAGTTCTTGTTAGATGCTGTTTGTCGTTATTTGCCAGCTCCAATTGATAAAGAAGGAGTAATTGGAACAAACCCAGATACTGAAAAAGAAGAAATCCGTAGACCAAGCACAACTGAACCATTTGCAGCTTTAGCATTTAAAATTGCAACGGATCCTTATGTTGGTCGTTTAGCTTTCTTTAGAGCATATTCTGGTCGTTTAGATGCAGGTTCTTATATTTTAAATAGCCGTTCTGGTAAAAAAGAACGTATTTCAAGAATTTATCAAATGCACGCTAACAAGCAAAATGCTATTGATTTTATTGAAGCTGGAGATATTGGAGCTGGTGTAGGATTTAAAGATATTAAAACAGGAGATACAATGTGTGATGAAAAACACCCAATTGTATTGGAATCAATGAATTTCCCTGATCCTGTAATTGGTATAGCTGTTGAGCCTAAAACTAAAGTAGATGTAGATAAATTAGGTATGGCTTTAAGTAAGTTAGCTGAAGAAGATCCAACATTTACTGTAAAAACTGATGAAGCGTCAGGACAAACAATTATTTCTGGAATGGGTGAGTTACACTTAGAAATTATTGTTGATCGTTTAAAACGTGAATTTAAAGTTGAAGTTAACGAAGGTCAACCTCAAGTTGAATATAAAGAAGCTATTACAGCCAAAGCAGAACACAGAGAAGTTTACAAAAAACAATCTGGTGGACGTGGAAAATTTGCTGATATTAAATTTATAATGGAACCTGCAGAAGCTGGTCAAGTTGGTTTAGTATTTGTTAACGAAATCAAAGGAGGTAACGTTCCAAAAGAATATATTCCTTCTATTGAAAAAGGTTTCAAAATGGCAATGAAAAACGGTCCTTTAGCTGGTTTTGAGATGGATAGTATGAAAGTAACTTTATTTGATGGTTCATTCCACGCGGTTGACTCGGATCAATTGTCGTTCGAATTAGCTGCTCAAATGGGTTATAAAGCTGCTGCAAAAGCTGCAAAAGCTGTTATCTTAGAACCTATTATGAAAATTGCTGTAGTAACTCCTGAAGAAAACATGGGTGATATTGTTGGTGATTTAAATAGAAGAAGAGGTCAAGTAAATGCAATGGAAGATAGATCTGGAGCAAAAGTTGTAAAAGCACACGTTCCTTTATCTGAAATGTTTGGTTATGTTACAACATTAAGAACATTATCTTCTGGTAGAGCATCATCTTCAATGGAATTTTCACATTATGAAGCTTGTCCATCAAATATTTCTGAAGAAGTAATAGCAAAAGCAAAAGGATAATCTCTAAATTATAAACGATGAGTCAAAAAATTAGAATAAAATTAAAATCGTACGATTACAATTTAGTAGATAAATCTGCTGAAAAAATCGTTAAGACCGTAAAAAATACAGGAGCTGTTGTAAATGGTCCAATTCCTTTACCAACTCATAAAAAGATTTTTACTGTATTGCGTTCTCCGCACGTAAATAAAAAATCAAGAGAGCAATTCCAATTAAGTTCTTATAAAAGATTATTAGACATTTATAGTTCATCATCAAAAACTATTGATGCTTTAATGAAATTAGAACTTCCTAGTGGAGTTGAAGTAGAAATTAAAGTTTAATTTCTCAACAGTCAAAATTTATAATTTGACTTACATGTCCGGAGCGATTGACGAAGGAAAAACGGAAAGAAAATATATTCAGGGTTGAATTATTTTCATCCCTGAATTTTTTTAAATAAATAGAAACAATAAATAATAATTAATTAATTATGTCTGGGTTAATAGGTAGAAAAATTGGTATGACCAGCTTATTCGATGAAAACGGGAAAAACATTCCTTGTACAGTAATTGAAGCAGGTCCATGCGTAGTTACCCAAGTCAGAACCGAAGAGGTTGACGGGTATAGTGCTCTGCAACTTGGTTTCGATGACAAAGCAGAAAAACGTACTAATAAAGCGTTACAAGGTCACTTTAAAAAGGCTGGAACATCTGCTAAGAAGAAAGTTGTTGAAATTCAAGATTTTAGAGAAGATTACAAATTAGGAGATCAACTTACAGTTGAGCTTTTTAAAGAAGGAGAATTTGTTGACGTTTCAGCAGATACAAAAGGTAAAGGTTTTCAAGGGGTAGTAAAACGTCACGGATTTGGTGGTGTTGGACAAGCTACTCACGGTCAACATAACCGTTTAAGAGCTCCAGGATCTGTTGGTGCGGCATCGTATCCAGCTAGAGTATTCAAAGGTATGAAAATGGCCGGAAGAATGGGAGGAAATAAAGTTACTGTTCAAAATTTAAGAGTTTTAAAAGTAGTTCCTGAAAAGAACATACTTGTGGTAAAAGGAAGTGTTCCTGGTCATAATAACGCTTATGTAATTATTCAAAAATAATGAAAGTATCAGTTTTAGACATACAAGGAAAAGATACAGGGAGAAAAGTTGAACTTTCTGATGCTGTATATGGAATAGAGCCGAATAATCATGCTGTTTATTTAGATGTTAAACAGTTTTTGGCTAATAAAAGACAAGGGACTAGCAAAGCTAAAGAACGCGCTGAGATTTCTGGTAGTACTAGAAAAATCAAAAAACAAAAAGGTACTGGTACTGCTCGTGCAGGTAGTATTAAATCTCCTGTTTTTAAAGGAGGAGGTCGTGTTTTTGGTCCTAGACCTCAAGATCATTCTTTTAAATTGAATAAAAATTTAAAAAGATTGGCACGTAGATCTGCTTTAAGTATTCAAGCTAAGGAGAATAATATTATAGTTGTAGAAGACTTTAATTTTGAAGCTCCAAAAACAAAAAGCTTTACAGCAGTACTAGCAGCATTGGGTATAGAAAACAAAAAATCTATATTAGTGTTGCCTGAGTCAAATAATAATGTATATTTGTCATCGCGCAATTTGAAAACAGTGAAAACTGTAACTAATACAGGATTAAGCACTTACGAATTGTTGAATGCGAATAAAATTATTCTTTCTGAAGGATCTTTAGAGGGAATTGAATCTAATTTAAGTAAATAGGTAGCAGATATGAGTATTTTAATTAAACCTATTATAACGGAAAAAGCAACAAATGATAGCGAATTATTTAATCGTTATACATTTATTGTAGCAAAAAAGGCTAATAAACTTGAAATTAAAAATGCTGTAGAGAAAGCTTACGGTGTTACAATTGAAAGTGTGAAAACTATGAATTATCCAGTTCAACGCAATACAAAATACACTAAAAATGGTATTGTACAAGCGATGAAAGGAGCTTATAAAAAGGCCGTAGTTCAATTAGCTGAAGGTAATAATATTGATTTTTATAGCAATATATAAGAAGGATAAAAAATGTCAGTTAGAAAATTAAAACCAATAACACCAGGTCAGCGTTTTAGAGTAGTAAATGGGTTCGACACCATTACTACTGATAAGCCGGAAAAAAGCTTAATAGCTCCGAATAAAAGATCTGGAGGTCGAAACAATAATGGTAAGATGACTATGCGCTACATTGGTGGTGGTCATAAAAAACAATACCGTATTATTGATTTTAAAAGAAATAAAAATGGTGTTCCTGCAACCGTAAAAACAATTGAGTATGATCCAAATCGTACTGCATTTATTGCATTGTTAAATTATGTGGATGGAGAAAAAAGATACATCATTGCTCAAAATGGTTTAAAAGTTGGGCAAACAGTAATTTCAGGTGAAGGAGCTACTCCAGATGTTGGAAATACAATGTTGCTTAGCCAAATTCCATTAGGAACAACAATATCTTGTATTGAGTTACATCCTGGTCAAGGAGCTGTTTTAGCTCGTAGTGCTGGATCGTTTGCTCAGTTAATGGCAAGAGATGGTAAATACGCTACTGTAAAATTACCTTCTGGTGAAACTAGAATGATTTTATTGACTTGTACTGCTACAATTGGAGTAGTTTCAAACTCAGATCATCAATTATTAGTTTCTGGAAAAGCAGGTAGATCTCGTTGGTTAGGAAGAAGACCACGTACAAGACCAGTTGTTATGAACCCTGTAGATCACCCAATGGGAGGTGGTGAAGGTAAATCATCTGGAGGTCATCCAAGATCAAGAAAAGGAATTCCTGCAAAAGGATTCAAAACTAGATCTAAGACTAAAGCGAGTAATAAATATATTATAGAACGTAAAAAGAAATAATTGATATATGGCACGTTCATTAAAAAAAGGACCTTACGTTGCACTTCATCTTGATAAAAAAGTTCAAGAGAAAGTAGAATCAGGAAATAAATCAGTTATCAAAACTTGGTCAAGATCTTCAATGATTACACCAGATTTTGTTGGACAAACAATTGCAGTTCATAACGGACGTCAGTTTGTTCCAGTATATGTTACTGAAAACATGGTAGGGCATAAGTTAGGAGAGTTTTCACCAACACGTTCTTATAGAGGACATGGTGCTGATAAAAAAAATAAAGGAAAAAAATAGTAGGTAATC
>NZ_JBFHHX010000174.1:0-5782 GCF_041596795.1 Lutibacter sp. | reverse complement strand
ATTAATTGAAATTATTGATAAAAATGGAAATATATCTTTGTTAAAAGACATAGAGAATTTTAATTATACAGGAGATAAATCAATTAATGATATAGTTGAATATAATAATAAATTATACATTTCTACTTCTTTTGCAATTGTGGTTTATGATTTATCAAAACAGCAATTTGGAGATACTTTCTTTATTGGAGATGAGTCCACAGAAGTATTAATAAATAAAATTAAAATTTTTGATAATAAAATATATGCCGCTACAGAAAATGGAATATATGTGGCTGATGCCGACAATTTAAATTTGATAGATTTTAATAATTGGACACATTATTTTACTGGAAATTTTGTGTCTATTGAAGTTTTTAACAACCAAATTTATACTATAAAAGACAAAACTCTTTATAGGTTAGAAAATAATTTGTTAGTAACTGTTAAAACATATTCTCAAAGCTTGCTTAGTTTAAAGTCTAGTACAGATTATTTAACAATTTCAACCTTAAGAATTATTTATATTAATAAAACAGATAATTCTCAGTATACAAGTTATACAACAGTATCTACCAACCCATATTATTTTAGTACAAATACGGCATTATTTGATAATAACACACTATATATAGCAACTACCGAATATGGAATTCTTAAAAGTGAATTTGAAACAATAGGCGATTTTACGGAAATTCACCCTGATGGTCCATTATCTAATTCACCGTTTTCAATTTCTGTAAAAGATGCTAATTTGTGGGTTGTTTATGGAGGTTATAGCACTTCTTATAATCCATCAAATGGAAAATACGGAGTAAGTCATTTTAATGCCAATAATTGGGTTAATATTCCTTATAGTAATTTTAATGTAAAAAATTTGGTGAATGTAACTTTTGATATAAATAATAGCAATAAGGTTTATATAAGTTCATATGCAGCTAGTAGCCCAACAGATGTTACAAACACTGGAGGTATGTTAATTATGGAAAATGATGAAATGACTGATTTTTGGAATTATTCAAATAGTGGTTTGGAAAATTTGATATACACTGCTAATCCTAACTATATAAGTACAAGAATTGGAGGATCAGCATTTGATAGTCAGGGTAATTTATGGATTGCAAATTCTTGGGTAAATGAGCCAATTAAAAAATATTCATCAAATGGAGTGTGGTCTAGTTTTGATATGACTTCTATTGCATCTTATGGCGGTTATGGGTTAAATGAATTGATTGTAGACAGTTTTAATAACGTATGGATTGGATCTAGACAAGATGGAGTATTGGTTTTTAATGAAAGTAGTAATAATAAAACAGCGCTAACAACCGATAGTTATCTAGGCGCATTACCTTCATTAAATGTTAGAACCATTCAAATGGATGCAAGTAATAGATTATGGATAGGAACTTATGGTGGATTGGTTGTTTTGTATAACGCTATAAATGTGTTTTCAAGTTCAAGCGTAATAGCAGAGTCGGTTATAATTTTAGAAGATAATGTGGCTCAAAAATTATTAGGTGATGCTGTTATAAATTCAATTGCTATAGATGGTGCCGATAATAAATGGTTTGGAACAGATTCTGGTGGAGTATTACAAACAAATCCTGATGGAAGTACAACATTACAAACTTTTAATACAGATAATTCTCCTTTACCATCTGATAAAATTTTAAAGATTGCAGTAGATAAAAATTCAGGTAAAGTGTACTTTGCTACAGACAAAGGAATTGTAGCTTATAATAGCAATGTAGCAACTTATGGAGACGAACTTCCTGAAGTGTATGCATATCCAAATCCTTCAACTAAAAATAATAGTTTAATTACTATTGATGGAAGAAATGGAGCCCATTTGCCAAATAAAACAAATGTAAAAATTTTAGATACAGCCGGAAATTTAGTGTACGAAACAAATGTTAAAGAAGGTGAGGAGTTGTATGGAGGAAAAGTTGTTTGGGATAAAACCAATTTAGCGGGTAAAAAAGTAGCTTCAGGTGTTTATATTGTTCTATTAACTTCAAATGAAAGTTCCGAAACAGCAATCACAAAAATTGCAATAATTAATTAAATGATTGAAGTTACCAAAGCAATAGTTATTTCAACAATAAAATTTGGTGATACAAGCTTAATAGCAACTTGTTATACAGAAAAATCAGGTATAAAGGCCTATTTACTAAAAGGTGTTTTAAGTGCAAAAAAAGGAAAAATAAAACCTGCCTATTTTCAATCTTTAAATCAGTTAATTTTAACTGCAAATCATAATAATAAGGGAACTTTAAACTCTATTAGAGATATTGAAATTGTTAGTTTTTATCAATCCCTTCACAGCGATATAAAAAAGCAAACCATTGCATTGTTTTTAGCGGAAATCTTATATTATTCTATTAAGGAAGAAGAGCGAAATGAGGCTTTGTATTCATATTTAGAAACATCATTCTTATGGTTAGATACTCACAATGATATTTCAAATTTTCATTTACTGTTTTTATTAAATTTAACCAAGTTTTTAGGATTTTACCCAGAAACAAATAATTTTAATAGTTTGTATTTTGATTTAGTTGAAGGGAATTTTACAAACTTAAGAAGCTCTAATAGTGTGAGTGGTGAAAATTTAGTGCAATTTAAAAAGCTTTTTGGTATTAATTTTGATGCCTTACATTTGGTTCAATTTAATGCAATAAATAGGCAAGCTGTTCTTGCAATTTTAATTCAATATTTCGAATTTCATTTAAGCGGCTTTAAAAAGCCAAAATCTTTTAATGTATTAAAAGCTGTATTTAGTTAATTATGAGAGTATTATTATTTAATTTATTTGTTGTATTTACTATAACTATAAATGCACAACAAGTAATTGTTATGGATAGAGGTTTAAATTTACCTATTCAAGGTGTAACAATTTATAATGATACAAATACATCGGTAGTTTCTACTAATAAAAACGGAATTGCTGATTTGACTGATTTTAAAGATGTTGATGTAATGTATTTTAACCATATTTCTTATTACGAATTTGAAATTTTAAAGCGCGAACTTGGAGAATTAGAATTTGTAGTTTATTTAAATAAAAAAGCTGAACAATTAGATGAAATAGTACTTTCAGCTTCAAAAGGACAAGAAAAAAGAAGTAGGGTAGCAGAGCAATTTACTGTAGCATCACTAGAAGAAATAAAAAAAATAGCACCACAAACTTCTGCCGATTTGTTGGCTAATTTACCTGGAATCCGTGTTCAAAAAACACAATCTGGTGGTGGAAGCCCAGTATTAAGAGGAATGGAGGCAAATAGAGTTTTATTGGTGGTTGATGGCGTAAGAATGAACAATGCTATATATAGAACAGGGCATTTGCAAAATTCAATTACAGTATCTCCAAACATTATAGAAAGAACAGAGGTTGTATTTGGGCCATCATCGGTTATTTACGGGTCAGATGCTTTAGGAGGTGTTATTCATTATTTTACAAAAACACCTAAAATTAGTGAAAAGCCAACTGTAAATACAGCTGTTTATTCCAGATTTAGTTCTGTAAACTCTGAATTTACAAATGAAGCGAATATAGAAATACGAAGAGCAAAATTTGCATCATATACAAGTATTTCACATAGTAAATTTGGAGAAACCGCTATGGGTAAAAATCGCACACATGGGTTTAATGATTGGGGAAAAGTATTTGAATATTCAAACAACACCAACTCTTTTTATAATGAAAATGCAGTTATAAATTCAAAAGAATACTTGCAAAAAAATACAGACTATAATCAAACAGATGTTTTACAAAAATTAGTATTTCCATTAAACTTAAAAAACGATTTAATAGTTAATTTACAATATTCTACATCTTCAAATATTAATAATTTTGAAGACTTAACCGAGTATTCTAGTGGAGAATTAAAAAATGCAGAATCGTATTACGGACCTCAAAAAAGATTACTTCTATCAACCCAATTAAAAATAAATTCAGATAAAAAATGGTTGGAAAGTGGTGCTATAACTTTTGCGTATCAAGATATTGAAGAATCTAGAATTCAAAGAAAATTTTCGAGTTTAGATAGAACCTACAGAATAGAAAATGTTGATGTATTTAGTTTAAATGGCGATTTTTTTGTGCCATTAACAAATAGTAATAATAGAATATTATCATACGGTTTTGAAGCAATTTATAATGATGTTGGATCAAATGCATATGGAAAAACAATTGAAGTTTTTGGAAATAAAATTGTTGGTTTTTCAGATGATTTTACCGTACAATCCAGATATCCTGATGGAGGTGGAACCAGCACAAGTTTAGCTTCATATATAAATTATAGGCAAGACATTAGCAAAACATCAACATTAAATACAGGGTTGCGCTATGTTAATTCAAATTTAACAGCCAAATGGATTGATGAGACTTTTATAACGCTGCCAGATTCAGATATTTCTTTAAATAATAGTGCTATAACCGCCACTGTTGGTTATGTGTTTAAACCATCAAAAGATTGGCAATTAAATAGTGTTGTTTCTTCTGGTTTTAGAGCGCCAAATTTAGATGATATTGGAAAGGTAAGAGAAAAATCGGGTAATGTTACAGTTCCAAATACATCATTAGAGCCAGAATATGTGTATAATTTTGAAACTAGTATTATAAAATATTTTAAAGAGAAAACATTTACCACGCACTTAAATGTGTATTATACATTGCTTTCTAATTATATTACACGAGATTATTTTAAAATAAATAACAGTGAAACTATTATGTATGATGGCGAAGAGGGAAATGTAGTTGCAAATGTTAATAAAGACAATGCCTATATTTTTGGTGGAACTTTTGGTTTTAGAGGGAATATTAATAATCAATGGTACGGAAAAGGATCTTTAACATATACAAAAGGGAAGGCGTATGATACCAATGAACCATTATCTTCTATTCCTCCAATTTTCGGTTTACTAGAATTGGGTTATGAATTTGATCGTTTTCAGGCAGCTATCAATTGGAAATTTAATCAAAAGAAAAAATTGGAAGATTATAATACAATTGAGGGTATTGATAGTTTAGAACAAACCCCATTTATTACAGAAACCAATAGTTATTACGGAACTCCTGGTTGGAATACTTTAAATTTTAACACAAATTATAAAATTAATAATAGCGTTACTTGTTTTTTAAATATTGATAATATATTTGATATACATTATAAGGAATTCGCGTCTTCCATATCCGCACCCGGTAGAAATATTTCCATCTCATTCCTATTAAATATTTAGTTTTAATATATACAAAAGTGTAGTTTATACGATAAAACATACCATTTATTGTCTATTCGGAACATTTTATTTAAATTAGCCAATATTTAATGTGTATATAGATGAAAGGTAGTTGGTTATATTTAAGGATGATATTAATTCTTGGTTTGTTTTTAGCGGTTTCTGCTACAACTAAGGCGCAGGAGATGCAAGTGAATTTATTAGGTGGTTCTGCAGTAACCCAAGGAGAATCTGTAGCAATAACTGAGGGGAGTAGTTTAACTTTTAGAATAACAAATATAAGATCTAATTGTGGGACTTTAAATATTGAAGATATTGTTTTAAGTAATACAGCAGATTTTACGTTGTATTATTACTATAGTTTGCCATATAATGTTCGTTCTGAAGATTGTAGAAATGGTGTTAAATATTACGATTTTATTATTAAAAACACCAGTAATAACTGTTCTGCATCTACAACTATAACTATTGAAAACAATAGAGATAGTCCTGATTTTTCCTTTTCGGTAAGTATAAATTCTTCTCCTTTAATTTATGTTTTAGGAGGGAGTCCTTTAGCAGATAT
>NZ_JBFHHX010000173.1:0-5785 GCF_041596795.1 Lutibacter sp. | reverse complement strand
GGTATTGGAAGACCATCAACCCGTGCAAATATTATTGAAACACTTTTTAAAAGAAAATATATAGAGCGCAGAAAAAAATTAATTTATCCAACACCAACAGGAATTCAATTAATTGATACCATTCAAAATGAGTTATTAAAATCGGCTGAATTAACTGGTTTATGGGAAAAACAGTTAAAAGAAATTGAAAAAGGAAATTTTAACGCTGCACTTTTTATAAAAAACATGAAGAGTATGGTAGAAAATTTAGTTTACGAAGTTCGTTCAGAAACTGTACGAGCCAATATTTCTGCTGTAACAACTTCAAAAATTAACACTACCACATCGCAAAATAACAAAACAAAAAAAACAAAAGGAATTACTGCTGAAAAATGCCCAAAATGTAAAGACGGAACGCTATTAAAAGGTTCATCGGCTTACGGATGTAGCAATTATAAAAACGGCTGTAAATTTATTTTACCTTTTACTTTTTTAGATAAAAAAATATCTGAAAATCAATATATCAGATTACTTAAAAAAGGTTGTACAGTAAATTTAAAAGGCTTCAAAAAAAATGATATAGAAGTTGAAGGTTTGGTTAGATTTAACGATGATTTTAAACTTATTTTAGAAGAAAAAAAATCGAATAAAAACACAAAAATTCCAGATACTTTAACATGTCCTAAATGCAAAAAAGGAACTGTTATAAAAGGAAATACTGCGTATGGTTGCAGCGAATACAAAAATGGTTGTAATTTCCGTTTTAATTTTGAAGATATACGCAAAAAAGCCAATGGTAAAACGCTTACTAAAGAACTTGTTTTTAACATTTTAAATGGAAAAATCTAAAATCCATCAACACTTTTTAATTTATAAACCTTTTGGTTATTTAAGTCAGTTTACTAATAATGACATAAGTAAACACAAGAAAAAGTTATTAGGCGAATTTCACAATTTCCCAGAAAAAATTATGGCTATTGGCCGTTTAGATGAACAATCTGAAGGTTTACTTTTACTTACTACCAACGGAAATATGAGTGAATTAATACGAAGTAAAAAATATGAAAAAGAATATTTTGCACAAGTTGATGGAGATATTACACCACAAGCTATTGAACAACTGCAAAATGGCGTTGAAATTGGTATTCACAGCCAAAAATATATTACAAATAAATGCAAAGCATTTAAATTAGATACTAATCCAAATTTACCTATTAGAAGTAAAAAAATTAGAGATGAAAGACACGGTCCAACAAGTTGGGTTTCTATTACCTTAACTGAAGGAAAATTTCGACAAGTTAGGAAAATGACTGCTGCAGTTGGCTATCCTACTTTACGCTTAGTAAGAGTTAGAATTGGTAACTTTCACCTTAAAAATATGCAACCCGGAGAGGTAATTGAAACCTTTTTATAATACCCTTTAATTGCCAAAATTTCGTGTTTTTCTCATGCTTTTAATTTTCGTTAAGAATCTGTTAAATAGAATTTAGGAAAAATATGTTTATAAAAAATTACTTAAATTGTTGAATTATCACTAACTATATTAAATTTTTACAATGATTACACTTCAAATAAATGGAAAATCGCACACCATAGATGTTGATCCAGAAATGCCTTTATTATGGGCAATTAGAGATGTTGTTGGATTAACCGGAACCAAATATAGCTGCGGAATTGGTGTTTGCGGTTCTTGCAAAGTACTACTTGATAATTCTCCAGTACAATCATGTATGATTCCCGTTTCAGCAGCCGAAGGAAAAAGCATTATTACTATTGAAGGAACATCAAAAAATTTACAATTATTACAAGATTCATGGATGGAACTGAATGTTCCACAATGCGGTTTTTGTCAACCAGGACAATTAATTGCAGCTACAGCTTTGTTAGATAAAAATCCAAATCCAACAGATGAAGAAATAGATGAAGCTATGATTGGGAATATTTGCAGATGCGGAACCTATCAGCGCATAAAAAATGCCATAAACAGAACAGTTAACCTTAATAAACAAAACTAATTATGAAGAAAATTCAAAATATAAGTAGAAGAAGTTTTGTTAAAAGTATTGGTTTGGCTTCTGGCGGATTAATTTTAGCTTGTAATACTTCTATATTTTCAGACAAAGAAAAGGAACCTAAAAGTATCATTAATTTCAACCCAAATTTATTTGTTCAACTTAATTCTGATGGAAGTTTAATTTTAGTTGCATCAAGATCGGAAATGGGTAACGGAGTTAGAACATCACTTCCTTCAGTTATTGCTGATGAAATGGAAGCTGATTGGAGCCGAGTTTCTATTAAACAAGCTACAGGAGATAAAAAATACGGCGATCAAAATACCGATGGTTCAAGAAGTATTAGATACCTATTTGAAACAATGCGCTTAATGGGAGCAACAGCTAAAGCAATGTTAATTACTGCCGCAGCACAAACTTGGAATGTTCCTGAAAGTGAGTGTATTGCAGAAAATCATTCCATTGTTCATTCAAGTGGTAAAAAAATAACTTTTGGCGATTTGGTAGAAGTAGCAAAAACTTTAGAAGTGCCAACTGATGTTAAATTAAAAGATCCTAAAGATTTTAAATACATTGGGAAAGAATTAAAAAGTATTGATGTTGATGATTATGTAACTGGAAATGCCATTTTTGGTTTAGATAAACGATTGCCCGCTATGAAATTTGCAGCAATTGCACGTTGTCCAGTAACTTTTGGAACTGTTAAATCTTTCGACAAAACAGAAACGTTAAAAATTAATGGAGTTTTGGATGTAATTGAAATTCCAAGAATTGAGCGCCCTTTTGGAGCACTTGGCGGAATAGCAGTAATTGCAACAAATACGTGGGCCGCTTTTAAAGGAAGAGATGCCTTAAAAATTGAATGGGATTTTGGCAATAATAAAGTGTATGATTCTGAAAAATACATGAGTCAAATTACCAAAAATGTTCACAAACAAGGTAAGGTTGCTAACACCATTGGAAATGTAAATAAGGCTTTTAAAAAGGGTGCTAAAATTGTTGAAAGTACATTTCAACTTCCGCATTTATCGCACGCTCCAATGGAAGTTCCCAATGCTGTTGCTTGGGTAAAAGGTGAAACTTGCGAAGTTTGGGCTCCAACACAAGAACCACAAGCTTCAAGAGCAGAAGTTGTAGCGTATTTAGGAGTTCCTGAAGAAAATGTTACAGTAAATGTTACTTTTTTAGGTGGTGGATTTGGAAGAAAATCTAAACCAGATTATGTGGTTGAAGCAGTTGCAATTTCAAAAGCAATTAACGCTCCAGCTCAAGTAGTTTGGTCTAGAGAAGATGATATTCAACACGGATATTATCATACTGTTAGCGCACAATATTTAAAAGCTTCACTTGATAAAAATGGAAAAGTTACAGGGTGGCTACATAGGTTTGCATTGCCATCAATAACTTCTACTTTTTCGCCTGGAGTTGATTATGCCGCTGGATTTGAAATTAACAGTGCTTCTGGAATTCCTTTTGATGTAGAGAATATTAAAATTGAAGTTGGAAAAGCTCCAGCTCATGTGCGAATTGGTTGGTTGCGTTCAGTAATAAACATTCCACACGGTTTTTCCATCAATGTTTTTGCCGATGAATTAGCCGCTGCTGCAAAAAAAGACCCGTTAGAGTTTAGATTAGATTTAATTGGTGATGATAGAATTGTAAATCCAAATGATTCCATTCCTTTTAAAACCGGAAGACTAAAAAATGTATTAAAACTAGCTGCAAAAAATGCAAATTGGGGAAAAGATTTACCCGAAGGTCACGCACAAGGTTTGGCTGTGCATTATAGTTTTAATTCTTATGTTGCTTCTGTTGTTGAAGTTTCGGTAATTGATGGAAAGTTAAAAGTTCATCAGGTTCATACAGTTATTGATTGTGGTTTAGTAGTTAATAAAAATACAGTAATTGCGCAAATGGAAGGTTCTGCAATTTTTGGAATGTCCTTAGCTTTTTATGGAAAAATAACTGCAAAAGACGGTGCAATTGAACAAGGAAACTATCACGATTATAAAATGATAAGAATGCATGAAACTCCTAAAATTAATGTTGAAATTGTAGAAAGCACTGAAAATCCAACTGGAGTTGGCGAACCTGGAGTTCCTGTAATTGCACCAGCAATTGTAAATGCAATATATAAAGCAACTGGAAAAAGATATTATAATTTACCGTTGAGTGATTACGGATTAGTTTAATTTATTTTGAAAATTTAAATGAATAATTGGATTGATTTTCTCTACGATTTTAAAATTAAAAAGCAACCTATTGCTTTAGTTACTGTAACTAAAGTTTTAGGGTCGGCTCCTTGTAAAGTTGCGTCAAAAATGATTGTTACTAAACATAAAGAAATATTTGGAACTATTGGTGGCGGCAAATTAGAATTTCAAGTAATTGATGAAGCAATTATTGCTCTAAAAGAAAATAAAATAAAAGAATTTGCATATACATTGGGCCCTGAATTTGAACAATGTTGCGGTGGAAAAGTTGAATTAATTATTGAACCTATGAATCAATCTCCTGAATTATATATTTTTGGCGCCGGACATATTGGCGTTGAAATTTGTGACATTTTAAAAAATACTCCATTTAATATTACGCTATTAGATGTTCGTAAAAATTGGAAAGAAACTATTTCTTTAGACAAAAGTATTACGTTTTCTAATGTTGACTTTGATTTATACAAACAAACCATAAATTGGGGGCCAAATTGTTATGTTGTAATTTTAACACACGATCATAAATTAGATTTTGAAATTACTGCTTTGGCATTGCACCAACAAACTAAATATATTGGCTTAATTGGCAGTAAAACCAAGAAAAATAAATTTAACAATATGCTAAGAAATGAATTGAATTTTGAACCAGGAATTTCACCTGTTCATTGTCCAATTGGTTTAGATTTAGGTGGAAATACTCCCAAAGAAATAGCCATAAGTATAGCTGCGGAATTATTAAAGGTTTATTATGAAAAATAAACCAGTTTTTGTGTTACTTGCTGGAGGGAAATCTGAACGCATGGGAACCGACAAAGGTTTGTTAAAATTTAATAATAATTATTGGATATTAGAACAACTTAACAGAATTTCAAATTTAACAATACAAGAAGTTTATATTGGTTTAGGATTTCACTCACAACATTATTTTGAAGCTATTCCTTGGCTTAAAAATGCTATAACTGATTTTGTAAATTATCAAAATTTAATCATAAAAGTTATAATTAATAACACACCAGAATTAGGTTCATTTTCAACATTACAAACTGTTTTAAAAAAAGTTCCTGAAAAATCAACTATCATTTTAAACCATATTGATATTCCTATTTTAAATACTACGGAATTAAATGAAATTATTTTAACTGAAAATGATATTGTAATACCTAATTACAAAGGTAAAAATGGGCATCCTATAAAATTGAGTGAGAATGTTTGGAGTAGTTTATTGGATTTAGATGCAACAAAAGCTGATAGCAGATTAGATCATCAACTAAAAAAAGTAAACCCTATCAAAATTTCAACAGTTGAAGTTTTTGATAGGGCTGTTATTTTAAATTTGAATACTAAAAAAGATTGGAATTCTTTTCTAGAAAATCAATAATATTTTTACTTTTCAAACAATCCTTTGGTAAAACTTTCAGGATTTGCAGCTAAATGATATCTAGGATCATCAATATCTTCAATTATTACCTCCTTAAATTTAGGGCTCGATTTATACAATAGCTCTTTACATTCTTCACTTAAATGCTTTAAATGAATTTGTTTTCCTGCTGCTTCATATTTTTCCACAATATTAAAAATTGC
>NZ_JBFHHX010000172.1:0-5817 GCF_041596795.1 Lutibacter sp. | reverse complement strand
GGTCGTTGGGATTGGAAAGCATTACGTAAAAAAGTGATGAAAAACGGGGTTAGAAACTCGCTTTTAGTTGCGCCAATGCCAACAGCATCAACATCGCAAATATTAGGAAATAATGAAGCTTTTGAGCCATATACTTCAAATATTTATACGCGAAGAGTTTTAAGTGGTGAGTTTATTGTGGTAAACAAACATTTGTTGGAAGATTTAGTAGAATTAGGTTTGTGGGATAATAGTATGAAAGAAAGTATTATGCGTGCTAATGGATCTATTCAACATATTGATGTGATTCCTCAAAACTTAAAAGATTTGTATAAAACGGTTTGGGAAATGAGTATGAAAGATATTATTGACATGTCTCGCCAAAGAGGATATTTTATAGATCAATCTCAATCGTTAAACTTGTTTATGCAAGATGCTAATTATGCAAAATTAACATCCATGCATTTTTATGCTTGGAAAAGTGGTTTAAAAACTGGTATGTATTATTTACGAACAAAAAGTGCTGTAAACGCCATTCAGTTTACCGTTTCTAAAGAGAAAAAAGTAGAAGATAAACCATTAACGCCAGAAGAATTAAAAGCCATGTTAATAGCTTCACAAAACAATCCAGACGATTGCGAAATGTGTGGTTCATAAAGTGTAATAATTTTTTGCCCAGAGAGTAAAGAGGTTGTCAAAAAGTAAATTTTAGTCAACCTGAACTTGTTTTAGGTTATCAAAATAATTGGTTCTCACTATGATGATATGCTGAATCAAGTTCAGCATATCGTTTTAAAAATTAATTAAACAACTTTTTTTTTTGAATTTTAAAAACTTAAAAAACAACAGGAATTACTACTTTTAAAAACTGTATTTTTATCAAAAAAAAGTAAACAATGCTTTCAGTACAAAATTTGTCAATTTCTTTTAAATCGGATGCGCAATGGAATACCGTTGTAAAAAACGTTTCTTTTGAATTAAATAATCAGCAAATTTTAGGAATTGTTGGAGAGTCTGGAAGCGGAAAATCTGTTACTTCATTGGCAATTTTAGGTTTACTGCCTAAAAGTGCAAAGGTTGAAGGAAATATTGTTTTTAACGATAGTAATCTTGCTGAAATTTCAGAACAGGAATTTCAAAAAATAAGAGGGAATCAAATTTCTATGATTTTTCAAGAACCTATGAGTTCTTTAAATCCAAGTTTAACGTGTGGATATCAGGTATTAGAAATTTTATTACAGCACAAAAAAATATCAAAAAAAGCAGCTAAATTAGAAGTAATTGAACTGTTTAATAAAGTAAAGTTACCAAGAGCGGAAGCTATTTACAATCAATATCCACATCAAATTTCTGGTGGACAAAAGCAACGTGTAATGATTGCGATGGCAATTGCGTGTAAACCAAAAATTTTAATTGCTGATGAACCTACAACGGCATTGGATGTTACGGTTCAAAAAGAAATTATTGAGTTGTTAAAAGAATTACAGCAAGAAACAGCAATGAGCATTATTTTTATTACCCACGATTTATCGTTGGTTTCAGAAATTGCAAATACCGTATTGGTAATGTACAAAGGCGAAATTGTTGAGCAAGGCTTGGTAGAACAGGTTTTTAAACAGCCAAAACACAATTATACAAAGGCGCTTATTAATTCAAAACCAAATTTGAATGAGCGTTTAAAAAAGTTACCAACGGTTAAAGATTTTATTGAAAAATCTGTTCAAAATGAAGTGTATTCTTCAAAAGAAAGAGCAGTATTTCATCAAAAAATATATGCTGAAAAACCACTTTTAAAAGTAAATGGGTTGGCTACTTATTTTAACACATCAAACAGTTTCTTTTTTAAAAATGATAATCTTGTAAAAGCAGTTGATGAGGTTTCTTTTCAATTGTTTGAAGGTGAAACATTGGGTTTGGTTGGTGAGTCTGGTTGTGGAAAAACTACTTTGGGAAGAACTATTTTACAATTAGAAAAAGCCACTAAAGGAACCATTTTTTATAAAGAAAAAGATGTAACTCATTTATCAAAACAAGAATTAAAAAATTTTAGAAAAGAAGTTCAAATTATATTTCAAGATCCTTTTTCATCGTTAAATCCTAGAATTCCGGTTGGACAAGCAATTATAGAACCGATGAAAGTTCATGGAATTTTCAATTCTTTTGAAGAGCGAAAAAAGTATGTTTTTGAAATTTTAGAGCGCGTTGGCTTACCAAAAGAACATTTTTACAGATATCCACATGAATTTTCTGGAGGACAACGTCAGCGAATTGGAATTGCCCGAACTATAGCTTTAAAACCAAAGTTAATTATTTGCGATGAATCTGTTTCTGCCTTGGATGTTTCTGTGCAAGCGCAAGTGTTAAATTTGCTGAATGAATTAAAACAAGATTTTGGGTTTACCTATATTTTTATATCGCACGATTTGGCGGTTGTAAAATATATGTCCGATCAATTGGTGGTTATGAATAAAGGGAAAATTGAAGAAATTGGCGACGCTGATGAGATTTATAAAGCACCAAAAACCGCGTATGCTCAAAAATTAATTGATGCAATTCCTAAAGGAATATAGTGCCAATAATTGTATATTGCGCCCAATATGAAAGGCTGTATTTTACATAGAATTAGTTGTATTGGAATTTTGCTAATTTCAATGGTTTCATATGCGCAACAGCCAACGGTTAAAAATGCTGAGCAAAATAATTTAGAGTTTCAACAGCATTTTTTTGAAGCTTTAAAACAAAAAGCAATCAATAATTTTAGTAAAGCTATTGAAAGTTTAGAAAAATGCAATCAGTTAAATGCTGATAATGTTGCTGTGGATTTTGAATTTTCTAAAAATTATTTACTTTCAAAAAAATATTTAGAGGCTGAAATATTTATAGATAAAGCATTGCAAAAGGAACCAGATAATAAGTTTTTGAAATTACATAAAGTAGCTATTTTTAAAGCGCAGCAAAATTTTATTGATGCTATTAAATTGCAAAAAGAATTGGTAGTAATGTACCCTAATTTAAGTGATGATTTGGTGTTGTTATTTATTCAAAATCAAGATTATAAAGCTGCAGAAGATTTAATTTTAGAAATCGATAAAAACGGATTAAAATCCTTAAAAACAATTGGTTATAAAGATTATTTAGCAAGTAGAAAGGAAACTGTTTCTGTTGTAAACACTCAAAATACAGTTGAAAATACTACAGTTGAAAGTTTAAGGCAAGAGTATAAAAAATCGAACGATTATGCCGTATTAAAACAACTGTTAGTATTAGAATTAAATCAGCAATTGTTTACTAATGTATATGAATATAGTAAAAGCGGATTGGAATTATATCCGGCACAACCATTTTTATATTTAATTAACGCAACAGCGCTTAATAAGCTTAAAAAATATAATGACGCAATTACCGTTCTTACTATTGGCATTGATTTTGTGATAGATGATACTGCAATAGAAGCAGATTTTTACCAACAGTTCTCAATTGCCTATTTAGGAGTTGACAACAAGGTAGAAGCTACTAAGTTTAAGCAAAAAGAAATGCAATTAAGAAATTAGACAGATGAAATATTTAAAAATAATAGTAATTTTATTCTTTGGTTTTACTTCGTGTAAATCAAGTAAAAATGTAGCTGATGGAGATGTACTAGAGGCTATTTCAACAAAAAAGATAATTAATAATCATTACAATAGTACTTTTAATCAAAAAACAATTGACGCTAAATTAAATGCTAAATATAGCGATAAAAAAACGAGTGCTTCGGTAACTATTAAATTGCGTATTGAAAAAGATAAAACAATTTGGATGAGCGCTACAAAATTAGGTTTTCCTTTGGCTAAAGTATTAATAACACCAACTAGAGTTAGTTATTACGAAAAATTGCAAGGGACTTTTTTTGATGGAGATTTTACACTGTTAAGTAAATTTTTAGGTACTGAATTGGATTATGATAAAGTGCAAAATATATTATTAGGTCAGGCTATTTTAAATTTAAAAAAAGGTGATTATAATTCTAAAATAGATGATAAATTGTATGAAATTTATCCCAAAAAAGACAATGAGTTATTTGGAATCTTATTTTTTATGAATCCTGATAATTTTAAAGTAAACCGACAAGAAATTAGAAATGAAGAAAAGAAACAATTATTAACGGTTTCTTATTCTGGATATAAAAAAATAAAAGGAGAACAATTTCCTGAAAATATTGCAATAAGAGCTATTGATAATACCAATATTACAACTATAAATATTGAATATAATTCAGTAGAGTTTAATGAAAAATTAACCTTTCCGTTTGAAATTCCTAATGGATATAAAGAAATTATTTTAAAATAATGCAGTTTAAAATCTATTTTCCTTTAGTTTTAATGGTGCTTTTTTTAAGTACTAATTTACAAGCTCAAAATTCTAAAAGGCAACAGTTAGAAGCAAGAAGAACACAAATTCAAAAAGATATTGTGTATATAAATGCCTTGCTTTCAAATACAAAAAAGAAAGAGACTAACTTGTTAAGTGATGTAAAAGATTTAAATCATAAAATAAAGGCTAGGGAAGAACTTATATCTGTAATTTCAAGTGAATCTAAAGAGTTGAATAATGAGATTTATGTTAATCAATTAGAAATTAACAAAAACCAACGCGATTTAGAAGCTTTAAAAAAGGATTATGCAGATATGATTTTTAAATCGTACCAAAGTAAATCTCAAAATAGTAGAATTATGTTTTTATTGTCTTCAGAAAACTTTTTTCAGGCTTATAAAAGATTTCAATATATGAAGCAATACACTTCTTTTAGAAAAAAACAAGGAGAAGAAATTCAGTTAAAAACTAAACGACTACAAGCTTTAACGGATACATTAAAAATAAAGAAAGATCAAAAAACAGCTTTGTTAAATGAGAAAAAGAAAGAGCAAACTGTAATTGAAAAAGAGAAAAAAGAGCAAGAAGTTTTATTAAGTCAGGTTAAAAAGAAAGAAGGAGATTATAAAAATCAAATTCAAAAATTTCAAAAAGAGGAAGAGCGAATTGATGCCCAAATTGATCGATTAATTAGAGAGGCCATTGCTGCATCTAATAGAAAGGCAGAAGGTTCTAAAACTACAACTGGTACTGCTACTGCAAGTACATCAACAGCGGGAACTTCAACAAAGGCAACTTTTACATTAACCGCAGAAGCTAAAGAATTGGCTTCAAAATTTACATCAAACAAAGGAAGTTTACCTTGGCCAGTAGAAAAAGGATTTGTTTCTACCTATTACGGAAAACAACCACATCCAATAGTTTCAAGTGCTACCATACAAAGTAATGGAGTTAGAATTACAACCGAACCTGGCAGTAAAGCTAGAGCGGTTTTTGAAGGCACTGTAATTGCTATACAGGTAATGAGTGGTAATCAGAAAGCAGTTTTAATACAACACGGAAATTACATTACAGTATACAAAAACTTAGAGAGTGTGTTTGTGAGTGATGGTAGTAAAGTAAGTACAAAACAAGAGATTGGAACTATTTTTACGGATAGGGTTACAGGTAAAACTATTTTAGGATTTATTTTATCTAAAAATACTGAAACTGAAAACCCAGCTTCTTGGATTTATAGAATGTAGTTTAATTTGCAAAAATGGCTTTTAATTCGGTAGCTTCTTGAGGTTTCATTTTTCCCGAAAGAATTAAACTCAATTGTTTTCTTCTTAAAGCACCTTCGTAACGTTGTTTTTCTAAATCGGTTTCTGGTGTAATTTGAGGAATAGTAATTGGAGTTCCGGTATTATCTACAGCAACAAATGTATAAATTCCTTCATTTACTTTTGTGCGTATTTGAGATTCTCTATCTTCAATCCAAACATC
>NZ_JBFHHX010000171.1:0-5902 GCF_041596795.1 Lutibacter sp. | reverse complement strand
TTACCAAAGGCAACATATAATTTTTATCTCCTGGTCCAAGACCTGCTACAGTAATTTTCATTTTTTAATGGTTATTAAAGAGAAATATGGAATATCTCTTTGGTTGATTTCTTTTAAATTAGAACTTAAAAACTGATTTGGCGTTCCTAATTTTTCAGAATAATAAATGGAATAATTTCCTTTTGAAAGTACCTTATTAATTACGTTCATTACCGATTTAATTTTCATTAAAACTACGGTATCAAAATGCGTTAAGGCTTCTTCTAACTCTTCTTCGGTTTGAACTCTTGGTAAAATAATTAGCTTTTCATTTTGTAAACATAAAGGCTCTAAATTTTCTGAAGCAGCCAATGCATAAGACGTTATACCTGGAATTAATTTTACATTGAAATTTTCTTTTTTTATTTTTTCAAGTAAGTACGAAAATGAACTAAATGTGTTTAAATCGCCTTCGCTTACAATGGCTATTTTTAACCCATTTTCATAGTCTTTTTTTATTTTTTCAAAAGTTACATCGTATAAATTGTTCACTTTTACTCGTTCTAAATCCATTTCTAAATAAAACCCTTCAAATTTTGTTTCATTTAAATTGTAATGCTTTAAAATACTGAGTGAATAGCTCGATTTTACACCGTTTTTAAACAAAGAACCCGGATAGTAAATTTTATTCGCTTCCTGTAAAACTTTTAGTCCTTTTAATGAAATTAAATCAGGATCTCCTGGCCCTAATGAAACTCCGTATATTATTGATTTACTTTTCATTATATCAATTAGAAGGAAGTTAAATTCCCAACATATTTTTTATTTTTTTTGAAATGCTTTTTTTCTCGCCAACTTTGTCATCTTCTTCAAATAAAATTCCTTTTACATTTAAATGATGTCCTATTTGATCTTTACCTTGCTCTTGCTCAAAACCAACAATTTGTTTGCGATATTTACACACTTGGCAATTCATATTACCCGTTCCGTTTATGGCTTCATCTAAACGTTCATCAAAAGCTTTTAAAACCAATTCGTCTTTTCCAAATGGTTTTGTTGAAATGTACTCATTGATTGAATTTTTATTAAAATCTTCAACAGCTTTATAAATTCGTTCTAATAAAATTCCTGTAAAAAAGAAAAACGGAATAACATAGGTTCTTTTAAAACCTAATTTTTCAACAAATTCTAACGACTCTTTTACGCTTGGATAGGCAGTTCCGCTATATCCAACAGTGGCAAAACCATAGCCCATTCCTTCCCAAAGCATACTGCAAAGTTTATGCACATCTGAATTTGCATCAGGATCCGTTGTTCCTCTACCTACAACAATTAAAGCGGTTTCTTTACGTGGAATTTCAGGTAATTCTTGTTCTTTTTCTAACAGAATTTTTTGCGACAAATCCAATAAAAAAGTACTAACACCTAAATGTTTCCCCATTTTTATGGTTAAATCGGGGTGGTATGATTGTAAGGTGTTTAACTCATACGGAATATCGTTTTTTGCGTGCGATCCGGCGAATAAAATAATAGGTAATGCGTAAATTTCGCGAATTCCTTTTTCATACATGCGCTCAACTGCTGCTTCGTATAATGGATGGTTAAATTCTAAAAAACCGTAATCAACTTCATAATCGACATATCTTTTTTTCAATACTTCAACCATTTCTTTAAAAGCGTCGGTACCCGATTTAGTTCTGCTTCCATGACCACATAATAAAATTCCTTTCTTCATAATTTATTAAATTGGTTTTACACCTATTAAAAATACAACTGGCATTGGCAATGGATTTCGTTTAATATCTTCTTCAATATTTTTTAAGGTTGATGTTAAAAGCAATTCATTTTGATTTGATACATTGGAAATTGCGTTGATTGTTATAGAAGAATCTCCTGTAACTTCAATTAATTTTGGAATTAATTTGTCTAAACTTTTTAGTCCCATATACAAGGCCAACGAATTACCAGCTTTTAACAATTCAGCAATACATTTTAATTGTTCAAATGAATAATCGGCGGTATGCGCCGTACAAATTAATACTGCATTTGATTTTTTTCTTTCGGTTATAGGAATATTGAAATTATTTGCCGCTGCCAAGGCTGCAGAAATACCTGGAACCACGGTAAACGGAATTTTTTCTTTTGTTAAAAAACGAGCTTCTTCTCCGGCTCTTCCATAAATATAAGGATCACCCGATTTTATACGAACTACCTTCTTACCTTGTTTAAAATATTTTTTAAATAAAAGATTGATGTTGTCTTGGCGTTCCATTTGGCAATGTTGATCTCCATATTTTCGACCAACATAAATTTTTTCTGCCGTTTGATTAATAGCTAAAATTTCACTACTAATTAAATTGTCGTGTAAAATAATTTCAGCTTCTTCAATTAATTCTAAGGCTTTAACAGTCAACAATTTTAAATCTCCTGGACCACCGCCAATAATTGAAATTTTTCCAGTATTTACTTTAAAAATTTCCTCCGGATCATCAAATTTATAGGTGTAATTCAATACTTTTTTTGATTTTGAATTGTCTATAATCTTTTTTTCTGAAGAAATTTCTGAGGATTCAAAAATAGGTTGCTCTAAGTTTAAAATCTTTGCTGCATTTTTATAGTAATCTTCACGTTTTGGATGTTTGGTGGCGCAACCATTAAAAATTTCACCAAAACAATTCTTTTCAATAATTGCTTCTATTAAACCAATACAATCATCTCTATGAATTAAATTCACCTGTGAAGCGGCATTTTTCAACACTCTTTTTCCTGCTAAAAACTTTCCAGGATGCCTGTCTGGTCCAATTAAACCAGCCAATCTTACTATGGCAGCGTTATCACCAAAATAACGTGTAATTTCATTTTCTGCTTTTAAAACTGCAACGCCCGATGCTTTTGTAGGTAAAGGTTCATCTAATTCAGTAATAGCAGTTGCTCTTGCTCCATAAACAGCCGTAGAACTAACAAAAATTACTTTAATATGCTTTGGAGTGTTTTTGGTAATTTGACAAATTTGATTGAAATAAATTTCCTCAATATTGTCAATTCTTTTAGGAGGAATATTAATTATTAAATAATCTGAATCAAAAATAAATGTATCCCAATCTCCAATAATTTTAGTTGGTTGAAGTTCAATTTTTCCAACATAAAAAGGATGTTTTGAAAGTTTTAAAACAGCATCAGCAGACGTTGAACTTCCCGAAATTTCGTATCCTTTTTTATTTAGTGATATAGCTAAAGCTTCACCCAACCATCCTAACCCAATTATGGCTATTTTTTTACTCATAATTACGCTTTTTTAGTAAAAAAATGAACCGACACATTAATCCGAACGAATTCGAATAGTTTATTTAAAAAGGAATTGTTAAAATTTTCTATTTTCATTACTCTTAATTTATTGGAAATAAAAAAGAGCATGAAAACACTTTGGAAAGTATTCAAACACTTCAACTTTTACTCCCGAAAGTTTTGTATATATTTAATGCTTTGAGGCAGGTTTTCTGACTTACTCTACTTTTAACGTCTTCCCATCAAACTATTGACAGTGACATAATGTTAAAAGCTTTTATAGAGCTTACAGCTGCGGGTACAGTTCTCGATTTACACGAGATTCCCTTTTTAATTCCTAATTTTAAAATGATAAAATAAGAAACCTAAAGCTGGGCAAATGTAAAAATTATAAAATTGTAATCCTATAAATAAAATATTAAATAATCTTAAATTTAAAAGTAGATATCTTTTAGATTATTAATAATAAATTGTACCCTTAACTCTACCGTAGTAAAAGGCAAATACACTATTTTAAAATTATGATTTTTATAATATTCAATAAGCTTATTAGAAAGCTCCCATTGATATTCAAAAGATTCAGGTCGTTGTGGATCTTTTACATAAATATGTGACCAAGGCAATGCAAAAAATATAGTTTGATGATAGTATTTGTTAAAATCGAGATTTTTTAAATCGTCAAATAGAGGTTTGTTAGCAAATTCTAAATAAGCCATCGTATCTATTAAACTACGATCGCTAAAAATACTTAGTGGTTGCTTTTTAAAACGAATTATTGTTTCATCAAAAACCAACCGTGCAAATCGCTCTACATTTTCCCAAGGCATTCCATCGCCTCCTGTGCTTTGCTCATTTACAATAATATCGCGCGAAACTTCATTAAAACAATCGTATCCTTGCTTATTTAAAGCATTAATTATTGTTGATTTTCCAGAACCCGAAGATCCTGCAATTATTACTTTTTTTATAAACTGAGCCATAAATAAACAAAGGCATAAATTACAATAAATAACGTACTTGCCGCGTAATTTATAATAGCAACATTGGTAATTTCATCGTCGTTAATTGGCCTATTATTGCTTCCAATACAAGGTTTTTCTACAAATTTTCCACCATAATAATTTGATCCGCCAAACTGGCAATTTAAAACATATGCCAAGGCTGCTTCTGGATACCCCGCATTTGGACTGCTATGTTTTTTTCCTTCTTTAAAAACAAAACCCAAACCGTTTGGTTTAAATTTTACCAATAGAATTAACACGGCAGTTAATCGAGCTGGTAAAAAATTTGCAACATCATCTAATTTTGCGGCAAATTTACCAAATTGTTCGTAACGTTCGTTTTTATAACCAATCATAGAATCGAAGGTATTAATCATTTTGTACGCCATAATTCCTGGAACACCAAAGCAAACATAATAAAACAACGGAGCAATTATTCCATCGCTTAAATTTTCAGACATAGTTTCAAAGGTTGCAACTTTAATTTGTTGTGCGTTTAAATTTGTAGTATCACGACCAACAATCCACGATAATCTTTTTCTTCCGGCTTCCAAACCTTCATTTTGCAGTGTGTTAAAAACAGCTTTTCCTTCGGTTACAAGTGTTTTATTTGCCAAACAAAAAAATACACATACTACCGAAAAAATAAATTCACCAAATACTGAATAATTGCTTAAATAAGAAATAATAAAATATGGTATTACAAATGAACTACTAACCAAAAGCAATGTTAAAAATAGCCCTTTTATAAAACGTAAATTACCTTTATTTAATAGTTTTTCGCCTTTTGAAATTAAGTTTCCATACAAAACAATTAAATGCGGAAGCCACCTTGGATCACCAAATATAAGGTCCAACACAAAAGCTGTAATAACTATATAAAGTGAAATTAATTCCATTGTAAAAGTGCCTTGATTAATGTTTTATTAGCTAATTTATCTTGAACTGCCAATCGAATATATTCTCCTTTTAATCCTGTAAAATTAGTTGCATCTCTAATTAAAATTTGATGTTCATTTACAAGATATTCTTTTAATTTTGAAGCTGTTCCCTTTTGAAGTTCAACCAAAAAATACGATGTATATCCCTCTTGAACTTTTAAAAAGTCTAATTCATTTAATTGGGCTTTAAACAATTCGGTTTCTTCCATTAATACTTCAACATTAAAACTCAATGAATTGTAATTTTCAAAAATAAATTTTCCCGAAGCTATTGCCAAACTATTAACGCTCCAAGGCATTTTTATTTGTAACAATTCATTTATAAAATTTTTATTTGAAACAACATAACCAAGCCTTAAACCAGGCATTGTAAATGTTTTGGTTAAGGATCTAACAATTGTAATGTTTGAATATTTACTGACTAATGATAAACTTGAAACCGGTTTATTTGTAAACTCGTAATACGCTTCATCAATTACAAAATGTGCTTTTGGATATGTTATAAGCAACCTCTCAATTTCATCAATTCTTAAAATTTTACCATCCGGATTGTTTGGATTGCAAATAAACACAATATGATCTTCGTAATTCGTAGTTTCAATTTCGCCTCTTGAAATAAAACTATATGAAACATTGTTTATTTTACAAGCATCTTCATATTCAGCAAAAGTAGGCCCAACAATTATCGCATTTTTA
>NZ_JBFHHX010000170.1:0-5964 GCF_041596795.1 Lutibacter sp. | reverse complement strand
TACTACAAAATAACCACTTAATATTAAATGAAACCATTCACAAAAAATACGATACACCAATTTTACTTGCAGAAAAACAACAAATAATTACAACTTTAAATAAGCAACAAAAATTAAATACATATGTTATTTGGGCGTTATTAACTTTAACTTTTTTAGGTGTAATTTTAATTATAAGAGGTTATATAAAGCAACGCAACTATAAAAAAAGATTTAAAACAATAGTACAAGAAAGAAATGTTTTATCTGAAAAAAATTACGCTATTGAAGAGAATGCTACAATTTCAGATCATATTAATGATGCCATTCTTGAAGCGTTAACTGAGTTTGAAAAATCGAATGGTTTTTTAAGAAATGATATTACTTTAAACAGCTTAGCTCAGCAACTTAACACAAACTCTAATTACCTTTCTAAAACCATTAATTACCAAAAAAAGAAAAATTTTAGCACTTATATTTCAGATTTAAGAATTGAATATTGTATAGATAAAATAAAAAAAGATGCTACTTTTAGAAAATATAGTATTAAAGGAATTTCAGAAGAAATTGGATTTAATAATTCAGAATCATTTTCAAAAGCCTTTTATAAATCTACCGGTATTTACCCATCGTATTTTATTAAAGAAATTGATAAAGAATATAACTAAAAAAAAAAACCTCGAAATAAAATTTCGAGGTTTTAAAATTAACCAATAAATTTATCATAGAAATTTATGAGGTGGCAAAATCAAAAATGTAAGTATTCAATTTTTTAAGCGCCGTAATTTTATCATTGGTATTTACCAAAAGTGATATATTATTATTACTTCCTCCATAAGAAATCATTCTTACAGAAATATCTTGCAATACTTGAAATAAACGATGTGTTTCATGATGTTGAACAACTGAGTGCCCAACTAAACAAATAATTGATTGTTGACTATCTATTTCAACGGTAGAAAATTTTTCTAATTCTTCTTTAATATCCGCTAAATTTTTATCATTATCAATGGTTAATGACACAGCAATTTCTGATGTTGTAATCATATCAATTGACGTTTCATATTTTTCAAAAACCTCAAATACTTTTTTCAAAAATCCGTGCGCCAAAAGCATTCGTGCCGATTTAATTTTAATAGCCGTAATATTATCTTTAGCTGCAATTGCTTTAATTCCCTCACCTACATAATCACTAGTAATTAAAGTTCCATAACATTCAGGATCCATAGTGTTTTTTAAACGAACAGGAATATTTGCTTCACGTGCAGGCATTACTGTTTGTGGATGTAAAATTTTTGCTCCAAAATAGGCCAACTCTGCAGCTTCATCAAAAGATAAATTAGAAATTGCGTGGGTGTTTTCAACAAATCTAGGATCGTTATTATGCATTCCGTCAATATCAGTCCAAATTTGAACCTCGTCAGCTTCTATAACTGCTCCAATAATTGTAGCTGTATAATCACTTCCGCCACGTTGTAAGTTTGCTACATTTCCATAAGCATCTAAACAAATAAAACCTTGCGTTATATAAATATCTGCAGGTAACGCTTCATTAATAATACGTTGTAAATTTTGTTTAATATAAAATTCATCTGGCTCATTGGCTTTATCAATTCTCATAAAATCCAACGCTGGTAATAAACGTGCATTTACACCTTCTTGATTTAAATATTTTGTAAACATAAAAGTGGACAATAATTCTCCTTGCGCCACAATTTTATTATACAATAATAAGGAGTGTTTTTCTGAAGTAATTCTTCTTAAAAAATCAAATATTTTATCAATATAATTTGCTACTTCTTGTTTTATTTCCGAAGATTCAAACAATTCATCAATAACAACATTATACTTTGTATATAATTCTTCTATATTTTGCAAAGCTTGCTCTAGAGCACCTCTTTTTATAAGGTCAGAAATTTCAACCAAAGCATTTGTAGTACCAGACATTGCCGATAATACAACAATTTTTTTATCATTATCCGTTATTAACTCTTTAACACGCATTATGTTATCAATTGAACCTACGGATGTACCACCAAACTTTAAAACTTTCATTTTTTCTTAATTTTTAATACGCAAAAGTAAATAGTTTTTTAATTAGTTATGTTTATTTAAAAATTATAAACTAATTTTGCACAAACTGTTAACTATTTAACAAAATGAAAACTGTAGCAACTTGTGTAGAAGAGATTTTAGTTTCTCAACCTTTTTTAGAGGACGCGTTAACGCGTAATATCTTAAACTTTAGCGCACTTTCTGAGGAATTGAGAGAGCCAATTTCTAAAATGTTACGAAAACCAGTAAAAGCTGGTGCTGTAATGATGGCTTTAAGACGTTATAGTCCTCCAAAAGAAATGGCAAACAAGGTAAAATTAAATAAAGTATTGCAAAATTTAGGTGATATTACCGTTCGATCTGATATTTCAGATTATACCTTTAAAAATTCTCCAAGTTTAATTCACAGTCACTTAAAAATGTTGGAAGTAATTAAAGAAGATCCACATATTTTTTATACGTTTACACGCGGCGTACACGAAAGTAATGTGTTAATAACCAATACATTAAAAGATAATATGGAGGAGAATTACAAAGATGAAATTTGCACCACCAAACAAGATCATTTATCGGCTATAACAATTGGTTTACCTAAAGAAAATACTAAAATTGCAGGTTTATATTATCAATTTTTTAAACGTTTGGCTTGGGAAGGAATTTCTTTATACGAAGTTGTTTCTACTACCAACGAATTCACCATTTTAGTTGAAGACGATGTTGTAGATACTGCATTTTCAGCTGTAAAAAGTTTAAAAAATTAGAACAATTTAAAATCCTAAATTTATGACTATTCTTTACAAAAACACTTCTATACATTTTACTTCAACTGGCAATGGAAGCGCTGTAGTATTGTTGCACGGTTTTTTAGAAAACCTAACAATGTGGAACGGAATTGTATCTGAATTAACTAAAAAAAATAGAGTAATTTGTATTGATTTATTAGGCCACGGACAATCGGAAAGTCACGGTTATATTCACACTATGGAAGAACAAGCTAAAATGGTAAAAACTGTTTTAGACTTTTTAAAGCTGAGAAAATATAGTATTGTTGGCCATAGTATGGGCGGTTATATTGCTTTAGCTTTTGCCAAGCTTTTTCCAAAAAACATAAAAGGAATTTGCTTAATGAATTCTACCGCATTACCAGATACGGATGAGAAAAAATTAAACCGAGATAGAGGAATTGCAGCCGTAAAACAAAATCATAAAACTTTTGTTAGAATTGCCATTCCTATGCTTTTTTCAGAAAAAAACAGAGCAATTTTTACTTCGGAAATAAATACGGTAACCAACGAAGCTTTAAAACTTTCTCCTCAAGGAATTATTGCTGCATTGGAAGGTATGAAAATAAGAGAAGACTTAACTTCAATTTATAAAAATGCTACGTATCCAATTAAAATGATTATTGGAAAAGAAGATCCTGCTTTGGATTATAATTCGCTAATTAAACAAACTAAAAACACCAATGTTAAAGTTGTTGAATTTCCTGATGGACATATGAGTCATATTGAAAATAGAGAAGATTTAATTGCTACGTTATCTCAATTTATAAAAAGCACCTAGTTAAAAAGTATATTCTATTCCGTAAACAATACCTTTTATAGTTTCACTTCCCAACTCAACATTTTGATAACCTGTATAAATAGCAGTTTTTTTAATATGATATTTTATATGAATTTTAAATTCATCAATACTTGAACTATTTATAAAACTTTGCTTGTAATTTGCATATAAACTTATTGGTTTAACGGGGAATATTTCTGTTCCAATAGTATAAGTAAAAACCCAAGTATTTACTTCATTCCCCACATGAGTTGCTCCTAATCCCCACCAAATAGAAACATTTTTCTCTCTAACTCTATAATATTTTAACAGCAAAGATGTGACATTTAAGTACTCTTTTCCTTGTAAAGTGTTCTCAGAAAAATTAAGGTAAGAAGCTTCAATTCCTAAAATAGGAATTACTCTATAATCTGCATTTAGTTCAATGCCTTTTACGCCTTTGTTAAAATATTGACTTGCTCCTATTTTAAACTGACTGTTTTTAGAGGAATCTAAATCTACTTTTAAATATTCACCTGTAGCATCATAAAAATATGGATATGGCGTTAACGATCTATAATCTGAACTTCCTAAAAGCGTTCCGTAAAATGCATAAAAACCAATTTCAGCAAAAACATCTACAAAAAAATTATTGTGATCTCTTTTTAATCTAATTGACCTATCTCTTTCTGAAGATTCTTCTGTACTTTGGGAATCTTTAGATAAATCTTCTTTCGCTTTTTCAAGTTTACCTTGAGAAAATACTGTAAAAGGAATTATAAATAACGCAATAAGCAACAGGTTTTTCATATGCCTTATAATTTTTAAACAAGCATCAATTATAATGCCTAAGCATTATTTTAAAAAAAATCTCACTTTTAAGTTAGTGAGATTTTTATAAAATAGTTTAATTATTTTTTAAAGCATTCCAACCTTGTGCCGTTAATTTAATTTGTTGCCCGGCTCTTGTAACTAAATTTGCACCAACGCTTTCATCTACTATATGACCGATAACTGTTAAATGTGGATTTCCTTTAATTTTTAAAAAATCATCCTGAGAAATGGTAAATAACAACTCATAATCTTCACCGCCACTTAAAGCAATGGTAGTACTATTTAAATCGAATTCTTCACAGGTAGAAATTACTTGTTGATCTAATGGAATTTTTTCTTCATACACATTACAACCAACTTTAGAATGTTTACAAATATGTAAAATTTCTGAAGATAATCCATCAGAAATATCAATCATAGAGGTTGGTTTCACCTTTAACTCTTTCAATAAATTAACAATATCTTTTCTAGCTTCAGGCTTTAATTGTCGCTGCACCAAATAAGAGTAGTTTGTTAAATCTGGCTGAGAATTTGGATTTACTTGAAAAACTTGCTTTTCACGTTCCAATACTTGCAAACCTAAATATGCTGCACCAATATCACCTGTAATTACTAATAAATCGTTCGGTTTTGCGCCATCTCTATACACAATATCTTCTTTTTTTACTTCACCAACAGCTGTTATACTTATTAACAAGCCTTTTGTTGAAGTTGAAGTATCTCCACCAACCAAATCAACATTATACGTTTCACAAGCAGCGTAAATTCCTTCATATAATTCTTCTATAGCTTCTAAAGGAAAACGATTAGAAACTGCAATTGATACGGTAATTTGTGTTGCGTTTCCGTTCATTGCATATACATCCGATAAGTTTACCATTACCGCTTTATAACCCAAATGTTTTAAAGGCATGTAACTTAAATCAAAATGAACACCTTCAATTAACAAATCGGTAGTTACTAAAATTTGATGATCTTTATTTTCAATAACAGCAGCATCATCACCAACACCTTTTATGGTTGATGAATTTTTAATTTTAAAATTTTGAGTTAAATGCTCTATCAATCCAAATTCTCCTAATTCAGATAATTTAGTGCGCGATTGGTTTTTATCTTCTATCATTTTGCAAAGATATAGCAATTCTTAAAATGAAACGAAAACTATTACTTTTTGTAATAGTTGAATTTCTACTTTTTTAGCATTTACAACTTCAAATAATAAATAAGAATTTAAAAAACCACTAAATTTAACAAGCTTTAGTTAAATTGAGGTTTAATCATTTAAAAAAAATTACAATAACTTTAATAAATAATTCATTAATAACAAGCTAACTATTGATATAGGTAATAATACTATCAATATTATTCATACCAAAACCCTTTAAAAACCAATTTTTGTGCTTATATTTGCCCTTATTTAGAATTAATCTATTTAAGCGATATGATAAAAGTTTCAGAAATAGCAAAAAAGAAAGTTATAGAGTTAATGCAAGAAGATGGCTTTAATCCTGAGGTGGATTTTGTAAGAGTTGGCGTTAAAAGTGGCGGTTGCTC
>NZ_JBFHHX010000169.1:0-5970 GCF_041596795.1 Lutibacter sp. | reverse complement strand
TATGTGTTTATCAATACCAGGAAAATTAATAGCAATAACATCGCAATTAGATGAAACTTTTAGAGTTGGAAAAGTATCGTTTGATGGGGTTATAAAAGAAGTAAGTTTAACATTGGTTCCTGAAGCGAATGTTGGTGATTATGTGTTGGTTCATGTAGGTGCAGCAATTTCAACTATTGATGAAGACGAAGCCAAAAAAACATTTGAATTATTAAAACAATTGGATGAGTTAAACGAATTAGAAAATCCTGATATTGATTAAAAATCGAAATACCAATTAAACACATCGGTTTTTAAGCCAAACGAAATCCATGTTGTACTTGTTTTTTCAAAAGTAGTTGTTGGAACATCTGGGTTAAAATTTCTGTACGTAATTCCTCCAAACAATTTTAAATTAGTTGCAGGGTTTACTAAATAACCAGCTTGTAACTCTCCAATAAAAATAGTTGCAGTATTACCTTGACCTATTTCGTTTCCATAATCATAAGCTCTGTCATCATTATCTCTGTAAATATCGCCTCCATAACTATAGGAATCTGTAGAAGAATTAAAATCGAAACCTTTTTTACCAAAAACTATTTTAGAATTTGCAAACCAGCGATCTTTTGAATACTGTGCAATTCCAATAAATTCATTAAAATTAGAACCCCATAAATGCGCCAAAGGTTGGTTGTTATGGCCATAATTATAATTTAGTTCATCATGAGAATATGTAAATGGTCTTACTGAATTAAATTCAGCTTGTAAAAACAAATTTTCAATAGTAAAAGCGTTGTAATATTTGGCTCCTATTTGAATTCCATTTTTATTTGCCCACCATCCGTTGCCTCCTGTAATTTCCGATATTCTAAACTCATCAAGCAATAATTGAGAATAGAATGATATATTTTTAAGTTTATATTTTAAACTTAGGCCAAGTAATGAATTTCCTGCTCTTGATCCAGTTGCAAATTCTACTGCGGTATAAAATATTAACGGATTTAAATAATTAACATCAAAACCCCTATTATTTACATCGTCCCAAATTACGGTTTCAAACAATCCAATATTTAGTTTTTTTGTGGCATTCCAGCTTAAGTAATGCGTTGCTATATATTTTTGCTTGTATGCACCATCTTCAGTTAATTCTGGTCGTACATCTTGCATAGTCATAAACAAGTTTGTGTATTTAATTTTCCAAAAACTAGTATTGATTTTAAAAAATGGATAAGGAGATGCAACATCCGATAAAAATAATGATCGGTAACCATCACCTATAAAGTTTTTACCATTTCCAAATTGAAAATTAAAGTATTTACTTGGTGTATAAGAAATATATGCTTCTGCAACAGGATAATCGTAAGCATCAGAATTAAATTCTTTAGCAATTCCTCTTCCAGGAATTATTGCCGGATTTCCACCATCTGGTTTAATTGAATTGGCATATTCATTAAAATACGTTGCAAACCTTCCTTGACTTTCATAAAAATTTGTTGAAAAACTTAAATTTTTACCAATTGCTCCGTTTATTGCAATAGCTCGCGTATTATTAAAAGTATTTAAGCCGTTGTAACTATCTTTTCCTAATTGTAAGTCAACCATTGGATCAACGGTAAACCAAAAATCGTTTCCTTTTACAAAGGCCATATGCTCATTTAATAATTTTCTACCAAACCAAGTGTTTTTTGGTTTTATTAGCTTGTTTTTCTCAGCATCTAAATCTACAAATTTAGCAACTTCAGTATACAAAAATGGCTTTATTGCTGTATGAGAATTCTCCGCCTGATTTAATTGAAAATCATAATTATTATAAACTGTATGTACAAACGGAATGTTTAGGTTAGAATTATGTTCTGGGAATAATGAGTTTTTAACTACTAATTGAACTTCATCTTTAAAAATCTCTTTGGATTGAGAAACTATTTCTTCAGTATCTGCTCTTAAAATATTTTGTTGTTTATTATTTTCTAATGGAATTAAAATAGGAAATACAAACTGCATTTCTATTGGATGATTGTTATAAGATGCTGCTGTAATTGTTGGAAAAGTTGAAAAAACTCTCTCTACTTCCTCTTTCAATTCTTTGTATGGAGAATTTACATAAATTACCTTAAAATTTCCTGAAGAAGTTACTACAAATACCACGTTAATAGTTTCGCTGAAATTATCTTTTTTGATGTTTTCTGGCAATTTAAATTCTTTTACCACCAATTCCTTCAACTGATTATTAAAGCACGTTGATTGATTGGAAATTTCTACAGAATTACACGCAGGAAAAACTGGATATTTTTCCATTTGTGAAAAAGCCGAAACTGAAAAAAGTAAAAAGAGAAAATATAAAAGCGTTTTTTTCATTAATTGGTACTTACAGTATTTTATGAACAGAATTATTTTGTAATTGATATTTATCACCGCTTTCAACACAAGTGGCAAATCCGTTAGAGTCAAACTCTAACCTATGACCATATTCACTAATCCAACCTATTTGTTTTGACGGATTACCAACAACTAATGCATATGGTAAAACCGGTTTAGTTACTACAGCTCCTGCACCTATTAGGGCATATTCTCCAATTTCATTTCCGCAAATTATAGTTGCATTTGCTCCAATACTTGCGCCTTTTCTAACATAGGTTTTTTTGTATTCATTTTTGCGAATTACAGCACTTCTTGGATTTATTACATTGGTAAAAACCATAGACGGACCTAAAAATACATCATCTTCACAAATAACGCCCGTATATATTGAAACGTTGTTTTGCACTTTTACATTTTCGCCTAAAATAACTTCAGGAGAAACCACCACATTTTGACCAATATTACATTTGTTGCCAATTACGCAATTAGACATAATGTGACTAAAATGCCAAATTTTAGTTCCGGCACCAATTGTGCAACCTTCATCTATAACTGCAGTTTCGTGTGCAAAATAGTTTTCCATATTAATATCCTGCTTCTGCTTTTCCACCATCTGCAATTAATTTAGCCGATGAAGTTCCAATTCTTGTAACTCCCATTTCAACCATTTTAACAGCATCATCATAATTTCTAACACCACCTGCTGCTTTTGCTGGTAATGGTTTTGCATTTTCAACAATTAATTCCATAGCTTCAAAAGTGGCTCCGTTTGGCTTACCTTCTTCTGTTTTAAAAAATCCTGTTGATGATTTTACAAATACCTTTGATGCATTTTCTTCTCCAAAATTTTCTAAAACTACATCTCTAATTAATTGAGTTATGGCAACTATTTCATCATTAGTTAAAGCAGCTATTTCAATAATCCATTTTGCAACTTTGTTATTATCCAAAGCCAATTTGGTTCCTTTAAAAACTTCTGCTTTTACTATATTTATTTTTTCTTCTTTAAAAGCTGTGTAGTTTACAACAAAATCTAACTCATCAACATCATTTTGTACAGCTTGCATTGCTTCTTTTAATTTATCTTCAGTTTTATAGGTTCCTTCATGAAAACCTATTACTGTTCCAATTAAAACATTTGAATTTGCGTTGGAAATCATTTCTCTGGCCATTGCAACAAACTGAGGACGAATCATAGCTAACTTAAAATTGTTATCTATAGCTTCTTGTATAAGTTCTTGAACCTTTAGTTTTGTTTCTTCTTCTGAAATATTTGCTTGTGTAGCAGTTTTAAGATATGTAGAATCTAAATATTGATTGATGTTAATTTTAGTCATTTTTTTAAAAATAATTTTATCAAACAAATATAATCTTTTAAAATCATCTACCATAAAAAATCCCGCAATAGCGGGATCTTATAATTTAAACCAAATTTTATTCTACTTTAAACACAATAGGCAATCCGTAGCTTACAGAAACTGGTTTACCGCGTTGTTTTCCGGGTGTCATTACCGGCAATAATTCAATAACTCTAATAGCTTCTTCTTGTAATTTTTTATGCGGAGCACGCGCCTGAATATTTGAAATATGTCCAGTTTTATCAATTTTAAACATCACAAATATTCTTTGCACAGAACCTGCAGGCAAACCTAATTCCTGAGCTAGTTCAATATTAAATTTTTTAGAAACAAATTTAGTTACCTCATTTGAAAAACAATCTCTTTTTTCCTTATTAGTACCCGTACAGCCAGGATAAATTGGCGAGTCTTCAATAATCATAAAAGGCACATCTTCAACCACAGTTTCTTCTTCTTCTTCAACTGCTACTAATTGTTTAGACACATTAACAACTACAGCGTCTGAAACCTCCAACTCTGTTGATTCTATAATTGATTCTTTAATTTCAACAGCATCATCCACTTTTAAAATCCGTTCCGAAATTACAGTTTTAGGAGCTTCTGGCTCTTGAATTTCAACAGGTTTAATTTCAATATTAGTTTCAACTTCATCGGCCTTTATAAATGTACCTTCTAAACTTTTAATTTCAGATGGATATGATTTTATATTGATGAATTCATAAACTACAAATAATGCTAAAACTAAACCTAATTCAATTAATATTTTTGAATAATTTTCAAGAACTGCGTGTGGATATTTTTTAATTTCCATGATGACCTTTTTTAAGTTCAACAAGAATAAAATGAGTACGCTGTTTAAAACAGTGGTGGTATATAATGCAAGAAGTGCAGAAACAAGATGTTTTTTAAATGCAACATCCTGCAAGATTAAATATCATATTAAATTTACAAATTTTTCAGTAGAATTACAATTATTTGGACTGAATAATTTATTCTATTTTAAAAGCAATAGGAACTGCATATCTTACCTTTACAGGCTTTCCGTGTTGCTTACCGGGATGCATTTTAGGTAAAGAGTTGATAACCCTAATTGCTTCTTCTTGCAATCTTTTATGTGGTGCTCTTGCTTCAACATCAACAATATTTCCGTTTTTATCTATTTTAAACATAGTGTATATTTTTTGAACACCAGGCGATAAACCAAGCTCACCTGCCAAACCACTATTAAATTTTCTGTTGATATATTTACTTATTTCTTTTGAAAAACAATCCTTTCTTTCTTCATTTGTGCCTTTACAACCAGGAAAAAGCGGTGCTTCTTCCAATCCGTGAATATCAAAAAATTCATCTGCTGGCGGAACAAAATCATCTTCTTTAATAGTTTTAAACGAACTAATATCTATTGGAGTACTTGGATCATTCCCTTTTACAATAGTTTCCTCATCATCTGTATCATCATCTATTTGTGTAATAATATCAACAATTATTTTTTTAGCAACAATTTCCTGTTTTGGTTCCGTTTTTAATTCAATTATTTGTACACTATCATCTATTAACAAAGTTTCACCACTAGGTAATAATGCAATTTCATTGTTAAAAGATTTGTTCTGAATTAATACATACACCACCAAAAGTGATAATACCAAACCTAATTGCACAAATAATTTACTGTAATTATCTAAATTTGCATTAGGATGTTTCTTTGATGTTTTTACATGTGTTTTGTTTAAATTTTTACTGTCGGATTTTTTTTCTGATACGTTCATAATTTATAGGTTTTATGTTATGTATAACTAGAAATAAACTGTATTAATTGGATTGAGTGGTATTGAAACAATTAATATTTGCATTATTCTAAAAACACGATAACTGTTAAAATTATGTTAATATCAAGAAACGTACCAAAAAAAAAGCTCAACCAAATGGTTGAGCTTTTTACTATATTTTGAAAACCTTATTCAACTTTAAAAGCAATAGGTAAACTATATTTTACACCTACTGGTCTTCCTCTTTGTTTTCCAGGAATCATTTTAGGTAAAGATTCTACTACACGAATTGCTTCGTCTTGTAGTCTTTTGTGAGGTGCACGTGCTTGTACATCTGTAATATTTCCTGTTTTATCAATTTTAAACATTACAAAAATACGTTTAACACCAGGAGTTAAACCTAAATCAGAAGCTAACTCAGAGTTAAATTTTCTGTTTACGTGTTGTGTAATTTTTTCTTGTAAACACTCTTTTAATTGAGCTTTAGAACCTTTACAACCAGGGAAAAT
>NZ_JBFHHX010000168.1:0-5979 GCF_041596795.1 Lutibacter sp. | reverse complement strand
TGTACAGAAATAAACATCGCAGTGTGTGTATTGGAAAACATTTTTAAAACTATACGCGGTATGCACCATATATCCTGCACAACTATGCACCATTCCTTTTGGTTTACCTGTTGAACCAGAAGTGTATAAAATAAACAACATATCTTCTGCGTCCATTACTTCAGCTTCACAAACTGCGTTTACTTTTGCAATTTCATTGTGCCACCAAACATCTCGTCCGGCTTTCATTTTAATATCACCATTCACTCTATTTAATACAATTGAAGTTTCAATGGTTGGACAAGTTTCCAAGGCTTCATCAACAATAGTTTTAAAATCTACCGCTTTGCTTCCTCTAAAAACGCCATCAGAAGTTAATAACATTTTACACTCAGCATCGTTAATTCTTGTTGAAAGTGCTACCGCTGAAAATCCTGCAAAAACAACAGAATGCACCGCTCCTATTCTTGCACAAGCTAATACTGCAATTGCCAATTCTGGTACCATAGGCATATAAATACAAACTCTATCGCCTTTTTTAATATTGTTGTTTTTTAAAACATTCGCAAACTTACAAACCTCAGCATGTAATTCTTTATACGTAAAAGTTCTATTGGTTTCGTTAGGATCGTTTGGTTCCCAAATAATGGCTAAATCATCACCTCTTTTTGATAAATGACGATCTAAACAATTTTCAGTAATATTTAATTTAGCGCCTTTAAACCATTCAAATTTTGGTTGCTCCCAATCAAACTCCACCACTTTATCCCATTTTTTACGCCACGTAAATGTTTCGGCAATTTGAGACCAAAATCCTTCTGGATCATTTACGCTATGTTGATACGATTTGTAATATTTTATAAAAGAATCAACTTTTAAATCGTCTAAAGTTTCTTTTTCTTCTTCAGTTGCATGTTCAAATATTCCTATTTTATGTAATTTGAATTCATGTGTAATTTCATTAATAATTTCAGGATCATCTATTGTTGAAGGAATTGTATATTGAACACCATCGGCAATGTTTCTTAATAATTTTCGAAGAATTTTTCCCGAACGTGTTTTTGGTAACCGTTGCACCAATAAAACTCTTTTTAATGAGGCTACTGCTCCAATTTGTTTGCGAACTTCTTGAACAACTTTATATTCTAATTCAAAACTAGAAACATAATCGCCCGATTTTAGAACTACTAAAGCCAACGGAACTTGTCCTTTTAACTGATCTTCAATTCCGAAAACTGCACACTCAGCAACCGATGGATTTGAAGCTACAATTTCTTCCATTTCGGCAGTAGACAAACGGTGACCTGCAACATTTATCACATCATCTACTCTACCCGTAATGTACACATAGCCATCTTCATCGGTATAACCACCATCTCCAGAAAAATAATAACCTGGTAATTTTTTTAAATAGCCATCCACAAAACGGTCAGTATTTCCCCAAATATTTAACAACGTACCTGGAGGCATTGGCAATTTTACAGCCACCAAACCTTCATCGTTTGCACCTAATTGTTTGCCATCAGCATTTAAAATTTGAATATCGTAACCCGGAACAGCTTTTGCGGCAGAACCTGGTTTAACAGGTAATTGCTCAATTCCCATCATATTAGATAGCATTGGCCAACCAGATTCTGTTTGCCACCAATGGTCAATTATAGGAATGTTTAATTGTTCTTCTAGCCAATGTAAGGTTGCTGCATCGCAACGTTCACCTGCTAAAAATTGATATTTTAAACAACTTAAATCGTACATTTTTAATAATTCACCTTCGGGATCTTCTTTTTTAATTGCACGAATTGCTGTTGGAGCTGTAAACATCACTTTTACATTATTTTCACTAATAATTCTCCAAAACGTACTTGCATCTGGTGTTTTTATAGGTTTTCCTTCAAAAACAATGGTTGTATTTCTGTTTAACAATGGTCCGTACACAATATAACTATGCCCAACAACCCAACCAACATCAGAAGCTGCCCAAAAAGTATCTCCTTCTTCAACACCATACACATTTTTCATTGAATATTTTAAAGCCGTAGCATAACCACCTGTATCACGTAAAATACCTTTTGGTTTTCCGGTAGTTCCAGAAGTATATAATATGTACAACGGATCGGTTGCATTCATTTCTACACAAGGTACTGGTTCAGACTTTTTTACTAATTTTTTATAACTAATATAGCGCTCAGTTTTTGGGTTTATAGCTCCCAAATTACGTTGATATACAATAACCTTATCTGGCTTATGAGTTGCTTTTTGAATTGCCTCATCTACCAACGGTTTGTAGGCAATTAATCGGTCAATTTCCATTCCAGAAGTTGCCGTAATTATAGCTTTTGGTTTACAATCGTCTATTCTAATTGCTAATTCATGTGGTGCAAAACCACCAAAAACAACCGAATGAATGGCTCCAATACGTGCACATGCCAACATACTAAATGCTGCATGAGGAATCATTGGCATATAAATAATAACCGTATCACCTTTTTTTACACCTAAATCACGTAAACCGCCAGCCAAGCGTGCAACCCTATTTTGCACATCATTATAAGTATATGTTACTTTTTGTTGAGTAACCGGGGATTCATAAATAATAGCTATTTGCTCGCCATAACCATCTTCAACGTGTTTATCAACAGCTAAATAGCACATATTAAGTGTTCCATCTGCAAACCATCTATCAAAACCATTTTTATCTTTTGATAAAATAATTTTTGGCTTTTTATACCATTTTAAATGATTTGCTTGTTCTTTCCAAAATTCCTGTGGATTTTCAATACTGTGTTCATAATGTTTCTGGTAGCTCATACTATTCTTATTTTTAGTTAACGGTTCCCATTTTTTAATTGGGTTTATTTTTTTATTTTAATAATATATAGGTTTCACTCAATAATTTTTATGTTGATAATGGTTTAGTAAAATATTTAACTGTTCCCTTTTGCAATCCTAATCTCTATGAGAAGTTTTATTTTTTATTGATAAAAAAATGATTTTAATAACGTTTAACTTTGGTTATCTTTTAAAAAACGTAACACCTCATAACCATCCACATTAAATTTTTACTATCTGCTATTTTTAAATCGACAACATCAATAGCTTCCGAACCATCTTTTACTTTAAAAACTTCAAATTATTCTTTTTCAAATAAATGTTCTAATAACATTAGAACATATGATTCATGAGTTACAATAAAAAACTTTTTTACTGTATTAAGTTTTTACGGAGTGCACGAATAATATTTCTTACACAATCAGATATTTACAACTAGTTAATTGATTACCAATGTTAATAAAAAAAAAGAACAATACAAAGCACATAAATTTATATTGTAAAAACCTGAATATAATTAACACAAGAATTTAAAAATATTCAATTTTTCTTAAGAATAAAGTACAAAAGGTCTAAAAACAAAATATGTTATTGAATTAAAATACTACCAGATATTTTAATTCAATAACATATATTTAGAACTATTATATAAATTTTTTAAAATGTATAAATAGCTGAAGTTACTAGTCTGAAATTATTTACAGCATCTGATGAAGAAGTAATATCTCCGTTTCCATCAATTTCACCGTATTGTGCATTTGTAAACTCTCCTTCTACACCAATAGTTAGTGCGCCAGATTTCCAACCAATACGTGGTGCAACTCTAAATGCATTTTCAACGGTTCCTAAAAATCCGTTTTCATAGGTAATTGCCTCTCCAAAACCATCATTTTCAGTATATCCACCAAACAATCCCCACTCCATTGTTTCAGAAAAATCTCCGCAAAACTCAGTCCACATAGATAATGTTTTATTATTAACATAATCTCCATTAGAATTTGTTCCAAAACCACCTATTTGAAGTAAATCGGTCATATTTTCACCATAAGTAGCTTCTGCTTTCCAAGTTGTATTTCCAAGTTTTGTTTTAAAATACCCAATAAAAGCAGTGCTTGTTAAATTATCATCTCCTAAATTTGGCTGACTAGATTTAACGTTAAAACCAACACCTCCTAAGGTTTTAGAAGCATTTCCAAATTGCAATTGTGCGTGAAACTGTGGAATTCCAGATTTACTTACACTTGCTCCTTTAGTTTGAAAATCTCTTTCAGTAAATAAAGCCCCAATAAATTTAACTTTTCCTTTTGTAGTAATACGCAACTGTGGATTTCTAGAAAATGGTTGAAATGGCACACCGGTATTAAAAGAATACGTTCCAGGAAAAACTGCAGTTACAAACATAGGATGCCAATATTGCCCCATTAAAATTTCTATATTATCATTTGATAATTGCACAAAAGCATTTCTTAAACGCAACTCACCAATAGAAGCATCAGAGTTTCCAAAAAAAGCAGCTTCAATAGCTCCAGAAGTTTTCATTCCAAAAAAATCGGGTCCTGAAATAGCAGCTTTTAATCGGGTTTGAATAGATAAAATATTAAAATTAGACTGATCATTTAAATCTTTCCCATCTTCAATATCTTCCGCTGCAGGTAAAACAGCAAAATGTCCTTCCCTTGAGCTTACTACTTGACGAGTATCATACATAAAATCGGTTTTAACAAAGCCACTCCAATTTATACCATATTTTTTATCTAAATCATTAGATTGACCATAACTAAAAGAAGATATTGCTAATAAAATTATTAGAAATGTTGAAATTTGATTTTTCATTTTTGAAAATTAATTTATTTATAAATTTATTGTCCAAAATTAATTTTAACTGTAACAATATGAAAATAAAAGAGCATAAATTAAGTATATCTTTTTATTTGGTTGTATAGGAAATAATTAAACTGTTCATAATAAATTAGCTTAAATAAATCTTCTACTTAAATTTTAATGAATTTGGTTAACATACACGCATATAATTTTAATATAATTATCTGTATTACAATTAAATTTTGCACTAAAACTAACTTAAAATAACAGTATTGGTTTACTATTTAAATTCAAGTGGTCTATAATTAAGGTCTCAAAAATTAATAATACTCCAATTTTAGAGGAATTCACTAAAATTATATGTTCAATTTTTTTTAAAATATCACAAAATGATAGCCTAAATTTCATTATTTCATTATTTATAACATAATCAATATTAAATTATCAAAATTATCACCTTTTCTCAAATTGTTTAATGTTTTGATTCTTATTTTTCTATTTTTGTAGACATTCAAAAAACTAAAACTCAAATATGATAAAACAAGGACTATACCTGCCAGAATTTGAACATGAAAATTGTGGTGCTGGGTTTATTTGCAATTTAAAAGGAGAAAAAACCAACCAAATCATACATGATGCTTTAGAAATCCTAGTAAAATTAGAGCACCGTGGTGGTGTTAGTGCGGATGGAAAAACAGGAGATGGTGCCGGTCTTTTAATAGATATTCCACATGAATATTTTAAAAGAGTATGTAAGTTCGAAATTCCTGCACAAAGAGAGTACGCGGTTGGTATGGTGTTTTTACCTAAAAAAAACAACCAATATAATTATTGTAAAAAAATATTTGAACAAGAAATTAAAAACCAAGGCTTAGCAATTTTAGGATGGAGAAAAGTACCTGTTGATTCTTCTCATTTAGGAAAAATAGCACTCGCATCAGAACCTACTATTGAACAATTATTTGTTGGAAAAACAGAAGAAATTTCTGAGGACATTTTTAAAGCTAAATTATATGCAGCACGCAAAATTACTGAACATGCAATTATAGCATCAAAAATGACAGAAAGCTCTTATTTTTATATCCCAAGTTTTTCTGTAACAACACTAATATATAAAGGAATAATTATGCCCGAAGATATTGGGCCATATTATACCGATTTACAAGAGTCGGATTTAGTAACCCGCTTAGCTTTAGTGCATCAACGTTTTTCTACCAATACAATGCCTTCTTGGGAGTTAGCACAACCATTTAGATATATGTGTCAAAATGGTGAAATAAACACCTTAAAAGGAAATGTAAGTAGAATGCGAGTTCGTGAAGAAATTATGAGAAGTGAAGTTTTTGGCCC
>NZ_JBFHHX010000167.1:0-6026 GCF_041596795.1 Lutibacter sp. | reverse complement strand
GGGTAATTGTTGTAAAGCATTTACATACCCACGTGCAGTATATAAATAAGAAATTGTACTCGGAAATTCTGTATCTGTTATGCCTTGTCTTTCATCTTCTTTTCCTAATAAATCATCAAGTAAACTGTCAATTTTGGTAATAATTTCTTTATGATTTTCTAATAAACTCTCAAATTTATCAGTTTTTAGTTCTTTAATTCTTTTTTGATAATCTTCCACAATTTCTTTTGATGTAACTAAACGCTGACTTGCAGCTGCTGCAATTTCAATTTTATTTTCTAATTCTTTTAATAAATTATATTTGCTTTTTAAAACTTCAAAAGAAATGTCAATTCTTGGATCGTAAATAACTTCTATTTTTTCTGAAACAGTTTGGTTTCCAAAATGCATTTTTAACGTATAAATTCCTGGTAAAACTGTAATTCCGCCTGGTTCTTGAGCATTTTCCTTTTCTTTCTTTCGAGAAGGTCCTCTAACGCCTTTTTCTTCAAAATGCCAATACATTCTATGTAGTCCATTTTCCTCAGGGGCTTTATTTTTAATGGTTCTTATCAACTCGTTTTTATCATTATAAACTTCAAAGAAAATAGTATCAAACTTAACGGCTGGTTTTTCACTTTTAATAGTTTCGGAAGATTTTTTATTCTTTTTGTCTGAAACTTCTTCAGTTTTATCATTTTTAGGTTTGTTTATGCTGTATGTTATCATAGCGCCTCCATTTTTATTATCTCCATTAAAAATGGCATTGGCGCCAAAACGTGTTCCTGAAGGTTGTTGGGTTTCAGTAATAAATGCAGTTGGAGGTGTAAATAAGTGTATTTTTTTATCCAACAATTGTTTTCCTTCTTTAGCAATGGCTCTAAAAGGTCTAATATCATCTAACACAAAAATAGCTCTACCAAAAGTACCAATTACCAAATCATGTTCACGTGGTTGAATTGCCAAATCCATTGTAGAAACATTTGGAAAATTAGTGTTCCATTTTGTCCAGGTTTTACCTTCATCAATACTAATATACAATCCGTATTCTGTTCCTAAAAACAGTAGTTTTGGCTCCTCAATATCTTGAACAATTGCTAAGGTATAGCCAAAAGTTTCATCTTTACCTTCTAATAGATTTTCCCAGGTTTTTCCAAAATCACGGGTTCTAAATAAATAAGGAGTAAAATCGAATTGACGATAATTATTTACAATAACACATGCTTCTGCTTTGTTGTATTTTGATGCTCTAATTTGTGCAATCCAAGCTTCTTTAGGGAAGTTTTTAATGTTTTTTGATACATTTTCCCAGGTTTTTCCACCGTTTAAAGTCAGTTGAACATTTCCATCATCCGTTCCTGCCCACAATATATTTTCATCAAAAGTACTTGGTTCAATCGCTAAAATGGTACAATGGTTTTCCGCTCCTGTTGCGTCCATTGTTATTCCACCGCTTTCGTGTTGTTTTTGTTTTTCAGGATTATTGGTTGTTAAATCTGGTGAAATAATTTCCCAAGTAAATCCTTTATCGGTTGATTTATGCACAAACTGACTTCCAAAAAAAATGGTTTCATTATCAATTGGATTCATGGCAATGGCAGAATTCCAGTTAAAACGAAGTTTTATATCTGGATTTGGATGTGTTGGGCGAATCATTGTAGAATTTCCTGTAACTTTATCGTATCTGGTAACAAAACCTTGTTGCGACATAGAATATCCAAATCGAGAATCTTTTGGATCTGGAATGGCATCAAAACCATCTCCAAACTGAATTTCTTGCCAATAGGAATTTCGTATTCCTTGATCTTTTAAAACATAGGCAGGTCCTGCCCAAGAACCATTATCTTGTAAACCACCATACACATTGTAAGGAAAATCATTATCTACATTTATATGATAAAATTGTCCAACCGGTAAATTCTCCACAAAACGCCAAGTTTTTCCTCTATCATGAGTTATATTTAAACCACCATCATTGCCATCAATCATAAAATTTGAATTGGTTGGATGAATCCACCAAGCATGATGATCTGGATGAACACCAGAAGAACTTCCATAAGCAGGCATTAACTGGTTAAAAGTTTTTCCGCCATCTTCACTTACATTTACATAGGTAAAAACGGTATAAATTCTGTTTTCATTTAAAGGATCTACCGCAAGGTCCGAATAATAAAAAGGTCTGTTTCCAATACCATCAGAGCCTCTTCCGCTAGATTTGTCATTAATCAACTTCCAATTAATTCCTCCATCTTCAGATTTGTACAAACCATTTTTTTTAGCTTCAATTAAAGCATACACAATTTTAGAGTTACTTGGGGCAATTGCAAGTCCTATTCTTCCTAAATTTCCTTCAGGTAAACCATCTTTATCTGTTAATTTTTTCCAGTTTTCACCACCATTATAGGTAATATATAAGCCAGAATCTTCTCCGCCAGAATTAAATGTCCACGGTTTACGCTCATGTTGCCACATAGCGGCAATTAGTTTATTTGGGTTGTTTGGATCTACAACTAAATCGGCGCAACCAGTTTTGGTATTTACAAAAAGCGATTTTTCCCAAGTTTTACCTCCATCTGTTGTTTTATACACACCGCGCTCGGTATGTGCTCCCCAAGGTGAACCTATGGCTGCTACATAAACAGTATTAGGATTGTTTTTATCAATAATTATTCTATGAATATTTCTGGTTTTTTCTAAACCAACTAGTTGCCAAGTTTTTCCGGCATCTAAACTTTTATACAAACCGTATCCACCAGTTAAACTATTTCTTGGATTTCCCTCTCCAGTTCCAACCCAAATTACATCAGGATTGCTTTGTTGAATTGCAACAGCACCAATTGATAGTGCTAATTGTTGGTCAAAAATTGGCTCCCAAGCAATTCCTCCACTTTCAGATTTCCATAAACCGCCAGAAGCCGAACCAACGTACATTATTTCCGGGTTTTTAGTGACCACATCAATAGCTGTTATTCTTCCACTCATTCCGGCAGGACCTATAGAGCGTGTTTTTATATTTTTAAATTTTTCTATATCAAAATGCTGTGCATTCATACAAATTGAAATATATAATAAAATTACAGGTAACTTTTTCATAAAAAAATGTGTGAGTCTGGTTTAAGCGACTAATTTAATTTTAATTAAGTAAAATATAAATATTTTGCTATTTTTATAATCATTCTAAATAGGCCTTAAAAGTGAATTATTTTTTTATGAAAAAAAAGGAATTGGTATCTTTGGGGCTTTTAAAAAATTATATAAAAAATGAGCGGATTTTTATCTTCATCAATCGCAAGAAAAGTAGCAATGGCGTTGTCAGCACTTTTCTTAATTTTTTTCTTGATTATTCATTTAGCAGTAAATTTAACATCGTTATTTAGTGTAGAGGCTTTTAATGAGGCTTCTCATTTTATGGGAACAAATCCATTAATTCAGTTTGCATTGCAGCCAGTATTAATTTTTGGGGTTGTTTTTCACTTTGTAATGGGGTTTGTTTTGGAGCTAAAGAATAGAGCATCAAGAAACGTAAAATATGCAAAATACAATGGTGCTGCGAGTGCTTCTTGGATGTCAAGAAATATGGCAATTAGCGGCGGTGTTATTTTAGCATTTATTGTGGTGCATTTTGTAGATTTCTGGATTCCAGAGTTAAATACTAAATATATCTTAGGAGATATGTCTGGTATGCATAACGGGGAGTTTAGATATTATGCAGAATTAAATCATAAATTTGGTAGTCCAGTAAAAGTTGGAATTTATGTAGTTGCTTTTATATTGTTAGCATTGCATTTAATGCACGGTTTTCAATCGGCATTTCAATCAATGGGATTCAATAACAAGTACACAAGTTGCGTAAAATCACTTGGAAAATGGTATTCAATACTAATTCCTTTAGGATTTATCGTAATAGCATTATTTCATCATTTTAATCAATTAAACCATTAATCTAAGAGCATATGACTACTTTAAATTCAAGAGTACCAGAAGGTCCAATAAAAGATAAATGGACACAATACAAAGATCACATTAACTTAGTAAATCCGGCTAACAAACGTAATATTGATATTATTGTTGTAGGAACCGGATTAGCAGGTGGTTCTGCTGCAGCAACATTAGCTGAATTAGGATATAATGTAAAAGCATTTGCTTACCAAGATTCTCCACGTAGAGCGCATTCAATTGCAGCACAAGGAGGTATTAACGCAGCAAAAAATTATATGGGCGATGGAGATTCTAACTATCGTTTATTTTATGATACTGTAAAAGGAGGAGATTATCGTTCACGTGAAGCAAACGTACACCGTTTAGCTGAAGTTTCTGGAGCAATTATTGACCAATGTGTGGCACAAGGTGTTCCTTTTGCACGTGATTATGGAGGATTGTTAGACAACCGTTCTTTTGGGGGTGTATTAGTTTCAAGAACTTTTTACGCAAAAGGACAAACAGGACAACAATTATTATTAGGTTGTTATTCTGCAATGAACCGTCAAATTGCACGTGGAAAAATTGATATGTACAATCGTCATGAAATGTTAGACGTTGTAAAAATTGATGGAAAAGCAAGAGGAATTATTGCTCGTGATTTGGTAACAGGAAAAATTGAGCGTCACTCAGCACACGCTGTTGTAATTGCAACAGGTGGTTACGGTAACGTTTATTTCTTATCAACAAATGCAATGGGTTCTAATGCTACTGCAGCATGGAAAATTCATAAAAAAGGAGCATATTTTGCAAATCCTTGTTTTACACAAATTCATCCAACGTGTATTCCACGTTCAGGAGATTACCAATCTAAATTAACGTTAATGTCAGAATCATTACGTAATGATGGTAGAATTTGGGTTCCAAAGAAAATTGAAGATGCAAAAGCAATTCAACAAGGAAAATTAAAACCTACTGCAATTGCAGAAGAAGATAGAGATTATTATTTAGAAAGAAGATATCCTGCATTTGGTAACTTAGTTCCACGTGACGTTGCATCTAGAGCTGCAAAAGAGCGTTGCGATGCTGGTTACGGTGTAAATGCAACAGGCGAAGCTGTATATTTAGATTTTGCTGCTGCAATACAACGTTATGGAAGTGTTCAGGCTAAAATAAAAGGATTATCTAATGCTTCTAAGGAAGAAATTATAAAATTAGGTGAAGCTGTTATTGAAGAAAAATACGGTAACTTATTCCAAATGTATGAGAAAATTGTAGATGAGAATCCATACAAAACACCTATGATGATTTATCCAGCAACACACTATACAATGGGTGGTGTTTGGGTTGATTATAACTTAATGACAACCGTTCCTGGTTTATACTGTATTGGTGAAGCTAACTTTTCTGATCACGGTGCAAATAGACTTGGAGCTTCTGCTTTAATGCAAGGGTTAGCTGATGGTTATTTTGTATTACCTTATACTATTGGCGATTATTTAGCTGATGATATTAGAACAGGAAAAATTCCAACGGATGCTCCTGAATTTGATGCTGCTGAAAAAGAAGTTCAAAAACAATTAGATTTCTTTGTGACCAATAAAGGAACACATTCTGTGGACTATTTCCACAAAAAACTTGGTAAAGTAATGTGGGATAAAGTAGGAATGGCTCGTAATGAAAAAGGATTGAAAGAAGCTATCAAGGAAATTCAAGAAATTCGTGAAGATTTCTGGAAAAATGTAAAAGTTCCAGGAGGTTTAAATGAGTTGAATCCTGAATTAGAAAAAGCTGGTAGAGTAGCTGATTTCTTAGAGTTAGGTGAATTATTTGCTAAAGATGCTTTAAACCGTGAAGAATCTTGTGGAGGTCACTTCCGTGAAGAACACGTTACTGAAGATGGTGAAGCAAAACGTGATGACGCTAACTTTGCATATGTTGCCGCTTGGGAATACACTGGTAAACCTAGTGAAGCAATTTTACATAAAGAACAATTAGAATTTAAAGATATCGAATTAAAAACTCGTTCATATAAATAAGAAGACATTATGAATTTAACGTTAAAAATTTGGAGACAAAAAGGACCTCAAGATAAAGGTCAAATGGTCGAATATAAAGTTACCGATATT
>NZ_JBFHHX010000166.1:0-6139 GCF_041596795.1 Lutibacter sp. | reverse complement strand
TGTTTTCAAGAAGCTTTACACAAAGCAACGCAATCTCTTGAAATTAAACGAAATGGATTAGGTGCAGATGGAAAGGGTGAAACCAATTACGATGTAATTATTGAAAAATTAACCAACCCAAGTTGGGATCGTGTTTTTGTAATTTACGATGCAATTTCAATTGGAATTCCTTTAAGTAGAATTCACGAAATCACAAAAATTGATATGTGGTTTTTAAAGCAATATGAGCAATTATTAGTTTTAGAACGTGAAATTTCAACTAATAAATTAGAAACGTTAACCTATGATTTATTGTTAGAAGCAAAACAAAAAGGTTTTGCAGATAGACAAATTGCACATATGTTAGATTGTTTTGAAAGCGAAGTATACGCTAAAAGACAAGAGTTAAATATAAACAGAGTTTATAAATTAGTTGATACATGTGCAGCTGAGTTTAGCGCACAAACACCATACTATTATTCTACTTTTGAAAACAAGATGATTACTGCCGAAAAAGGTTCGTATTCAGATAACGAAAGTATTGTAACAGATAAAAAGAAAATAGTTGTTTTAGGTTCTGGACCAAATAGAATTGGACAAGGAATTGAGTTTGATTATTGTTGTGTGCACGGCGTTTTAGCAGCTAGAGAAGCTGGTTATGAAACTATTATGATTAACTGTAATCCTGAAACTGTTTCAACCGATTTTGATACTGCTGATAAATTATATTTTGAACCAGTTTTTTGGGAACATATTTATGATATTATTCATCACGAAAAACCAGAAGGAGTTATTGTTCAATTAGGTGGACAAACTGCTTTAAAATTAGCTGAAAAATTAGATAAATGGGGTGTTAAAATTATTGGAACTAGTTTTGAAGCATTAGATTTAGCTGAAGATAGAAAACGATTCTCTGAATTATTGGTTGATTTAGATATTCCTTTTCCAAAATATGGTACAGCAACAACTGCAGATGAGGCCGCTGCAATTGCAGATAATTTAGATTTTCCAATTTTAGTACGTCCATCATATGTGTTAGGAGGACAAGGAATGAAAATTGTGATTAATAAAGAAGAGCTAGAAACACACGTTGTTGCCTTATTAAGAACAATACCTAATAATATGTTGCTTTTAGACCATTATTTAGATGGTGCAATTGAAGCTGAAGCTGATGCAATTTGTGATGGAGAAGATGTATATATTATTGGTATAATGGAACATATTGAGCCTTGCGGAGTGCATTCGGGTGATTCAAATGCAACATTGCCGCCATTTAATTTAGGTGAGTTTGTAATGCAGCAAATTAAAGATCATACCAAAAAAATTGCATTAGCTTTAAAAACAGTTGGGTTAATTAATATTCAATTTGCAATAAAAGATGATGTGGTTTATATTATCGAAGCAAATCCTAGAGCGTCACGTACTGTTCCTTTTATAGCCAAAGCATATCAAGAACCTTATGTAAATTATGCAACTAAAGTAATGTTGGGTGTAAATAAAGTGAAAGACTTTGCATTTAATCCTAAATTAGAAGGTTTTGCAATTAAGCAACCTGTTTTTTCTTTTAATAAATTTCCAAATGTTGATAAAAAACTAGGTCCTGAAATGAAATCAACAGGAGAAAGTATCTTGTTTATTGATAGCTTAAAGGATGATCAGTTTTATGAGCTATATTCTCGTAGAAAAATGTACCTGAATAAATAGTTTAAGATTAAATATAAATTATAAAAAAGGAGTTCAAATTTTGAACTCCTTTTTTTATTGTTAGAAATAAAACATATATTTGTTTAATTAAAATATAAAAGCTTTGAACAATATTAAAACCGAGTTTACAATTAAGGACTTAGAAAATTTTTCTGGTATTAAGGCGCATACTATAAGAATTTGGGAAAAGCGGTATAATTTGTTTGAACCTAATAGAACTGAATCTAATATTAGATATTATAATATAGATAATTTAAAAAAATTATTAAATGTTACTTTACTATATAACAGTGGTTTAAAAATTTCTAAAATTGCTGATCTTTCTAAAACTAAAATGGAAATTAAGGTAAAGGAAATTGTGTTTAAAGAAGGTTTTGAAAGCAGTGCCTTAAACTCGTTTAAATTAGCAATGTTAAATTTTGACGAACCGCTATTTAATCAAACCTATAATAGTTTATTATCGCACAGTTCTTTTAGAACTATTTTCACAAAAATATTTTTACCATTTTTAAATGAAATAGGAGTTTTATGGATGGTAAACTCTATAACTCCAGCACACGAACATTTTATAGCCAATTTAATTAAGCAAAAGTTATATTTTAATATTGAAAAACTTCAATTAATTAATTCAAATAATTCTTCAAAAAAGTATATTTTATATTTACCGTTAAATGAAATTCATGAATTAGGATTGTTATTTCTTCATTTCGAATTATTATTTCAAGGAAAGCATTCTATATATTTAGGGCAAAGTGTGCCTGTAGAAAATTTAAACGATCTTCAAAGTATTTATCAAGACTGTTGCTTTGTTACAAATTTAACCGTTGAACCTAGTAAAACTTCTATTGAATTGTATTTAGATGAAGTATATACAAATGTGCTTAAAAATTCTAATAGTGAATTGTGGGTTACAGGATATAAATTAAATCAAATTTCAGAAAATTATCAAATACCTAATCAGGTAAAACTGTTTCCATCAATGGAAACACTGTTAAATAATGATTAAATTTTTTTGAAAAATTTTGTTTTGTCTAATCTTTTCGTATATTTGTTAAACAAAATATGAAAAACATAATTATAATAGGGTCGGGATTTTCATCACTTTCAGCTTCGTGTTACTTAGCTCAAAAGGGATTTAATGTTACTATACTTGAAAAAAATGCAAGTGTAGGAGGAAGAGCGCGTGTTTTAGAACACGATGGATTTAAATTTGACATTGGTCCAACTTGGTATTGGATGCCAGATGTATTTGAGAAATTTTTTAATGATTTTGATAAAAAACCATCAGATTATTACGATTTAAAAAAATTAGCACCAGCTTATCAAGTTTATTTTGATACACTTGAATCTTTAACTATTTCAGATAATCTTAAGGAAATTTATGAACTTTTTGAAAATGAAGAAAAAGGAAGTTCTAATTATTTAAAAAAGTTTTTAAAAGCGGCAAAATTCAATTATGAAATTGCTGTAAATAATATGGTTTACAAGCCAGGAAATTCAATTACAGAATTAATCACTTTTGATACCATTAAAAATGTAAATCAGTTTTTTAAAAGTATTAGTGCAGAAGTTAGAGCTAATATTAAAAGCAAAAAGTTAATTCAAATATTAGAATTTCCAGTATTGTTTTTAGGTGCAAAACCATCAAATACACCAAGTTTTTACAGTTTTATGAACTATGCCGATTTTGGCTTAGGAACATGGCATCCAGAAGGAGGAATGTTTGAAGTTGTAAAAGCATTTGTTTCGTTAGCAACCGAATTAGGAGTTACTATTAAAACCAATCAGAATGTAGAAAAAATTGAAGTTGAAAACGGAAAAGCTACTGGTGTATTGGTTAATGGTGAGTTTTTAGCTGCTGATATTATTGTGAGCGGTGCAGATTATCACCATTCAGAAACGTTGCTAGATGAAAAATATAGAATGTACTCTGAAAACTATTGGAGTAAAAAAACATTTGCACCATCATCTTTATTATTTTATGTAGGATTTAATAAAAAATTAAAAAATGTTACACATCATACGTTATTTTTTGATACCGATTTTGATGTGCATGCGATAGATATTTATGATACGCCAAAATGGCCAAAAGAGCCGCTTTTTTATGCAAGTTTCCCTAGTATAACCGATAATAGTTTTGCCCCTATTAATAATGAAGCGGCTACTTTTTTAATTCCAATTGCTCCAGGAATTGAAGATACTCCAAAAATTAGGGAGCTTTATTTTAATATAATAATAGAACGATTAGAAAAATTAACCAATCAAAAAGTTTCTAAAAATATTTTATTTAAAAGATCGTATTGTGTAAACGATTTTATAACAGATTATAATTCGTATAAAGGAAATGCATACGGTTTAGCTAATACATTAACGCAAACAGCTTTTTTACGTCCAAAAATTATCAGTAAAAAAGTTAAAAATTTGTTTTTTACAGGTCAATTAACGGTTCCAGGTCCAGGTGTTCCGCCATCAATAATTTCAGGAAAAATTGTTGCTGAAATGGTTGTGAAAAATGCTATTTAAAAAAATATATTATATTTAACTACTAACTAAAAATATTGATTATGAAACAATTATTTGATAATACATCTTTTATGTGTAGCAAAATTGTCACTAAAAAGTATAGTACTTCTTTTTCTTTGGCGGTAAAAATGCTATCGCCAAAAATAAGAGAAGGTATTTATAGTATTTATGCTTTTGTGAGGTTTGCTGATGAAATAGTTGATTCTTTTCACGGTTATGACAAAAACAAGTTAATTAATCAGTTTGAAGCAGATTATTATTCGGCTTTAGAGGCTGGCATTAGTTTAAATCCAATATTAAATTGTTTTCAGCTTACTGTAAAAAAATACAATATTACCGATGAATTGGTGCAAGCTTTTTTAACAAGTATGAAACTTGATTTGAATAAAACCGAATATAAAACTCAAGATGAATACAATAATTATATTTATGGTTCTGCAGATGTTGTAGGATTAATGTGTTTAAAAGTTTTTGTAAATGGCGATAACGAAAAATATGAAAGTTTAAAAGAACCTGCTATGAAATTAGGTTCTGCTTTTCAAAAAGTAAATTTTTTAAGAGATTTAAAAGATGATTATGAAATTTTAAATCGTTCTTATTTTCCAGGAGTCAATTTAAAATCTTTAAATTTTGAAGAAAAACAAGTAATTATAAATGAAATTGAAGAAGATTTTGCCGAAGCGTATAAAGGCATAAAATTATTACCAATTGAAGCTAAGTTTGGTGTGTACACAGCGTATATTTATTATAAAAGATTATTGTCAAAATTAAAAAGCACACCTTCAGAAAAAATATTAACAACCAGAATTAGGGTTTCTAATCCAATGAAATTAAGTTTGTTAGCACGATCGTTTTTGGTGTTTAAATTAAATATGTTATAATAATTTATGAAGGTTTTACTGTTTTTTCTATGTAGTACAATTTCAGTATTTTCTTTTGAAATAGAGGATGTTAGAAATAATTTTTTAAATGTTACAACTATTAAAGAAGCAGATAATTATATATTAATATTAGAAAAAAGTAATATAAAAGAAGCAAAAGCATATAAAGCAGCAATGTTATTATTGAAGGCAAAATTTGCATTTTTCCCATTTAATAAATGGAGCTATTTTAAAAACGGTTCAGAATTATTAGATAGTACAATAGCTACTAATTATATAAATGTTGAAATGCGTTATATACGGTTTTTGTTTCAAAGTGAAATTCCAAAATTTTTAGGATATCATAAAAATATTGAACAAGATTATAATTTTATAATTAACAATATTATTAATTGTTCATTACCTTTAAAGTTTAAACATACAATGTTACATAAAATGTTGTTGGTGAAAGGGATTACGGAAAATCAAATAACTGAAATAAACAAAGTAATTCAAAAAATATGATATTTTTATTAGTTACACTTATAACTTTTGTATTAATGGAATGTGTTACCTGGTTAACGCATAAGTTTGTAATGCACGGTTTTATGTGGTATTTTCATGAAGATCATCATCAACCTCAATATAAAAATTGGTTTGAACGGAATGATGTGTTTTTTGTAATTTTTGCCATTCCTAGTATTGTATTATTTTATTTTGGACTTCAAGGTGGGCTAAATTATTTATTCTTTATTGGTTTAGGAATTTTGTTTTACGGAATAGCCTATTTTTTAGTACATGATGTTTTAATTCATAGGCGTTTTAAATGGTTTAATAAAACCAATAATAAATACTTAATTGGATTACGTAAAGCACACAAAGTGCATCACAAACATTTAGGAAAAGAGGATGGAGAATGTTTTGGAATGTTGTTTGTACCCTTTAAATATTTTAACTTGTAATGAGCCTGTATTTAATTTTAAATATAGCATCATTTAGTATTCCATTTATTTACAGTTTTGAAAAGAAAATGCGCTTTATAAAATGGTGGAAAGCTGTTTTTTTATCCATTT
>NZ_JBFHHX010000165.1:0-6209 GCF_041596795.1 Lutibacter sp. | reverse complement strand
TTTAAGCAATTCATTAAATGAAATGATATCATTTTTAAAAACATTATAATCTACCAATTCATTAACTCCCTCCATTTTTACTTTGTCACTATATTGCCAAAAATGCCAATTCCCATTGGGTTGTGCTATGTTATTGTAATTGGCAATCCATAATCTAGGATAGTTTTTAAAGAAAGAATCGGTTTCTAAATGATGTTTATAAAAACCTTCACTTGTATATATAATTGGCTTTATTCCATAATGAGTTTCTACTATATCCAGCCAGTTTTTTATCCCTTTTAGCCAGTTTGATTTTGATTGAAATTTTGGAAGTTTTTCAATATCTAAAACTGGTGGTAAATTTCCTTTTTTTAGCTCTACAGTTTCAATAAATTTTTGGGCTTGCTTTGTTGAGTTTGTATTTGCCCAATAATAATGATACGCACCTAAAGTGAAATTTTTTGAAGAAGCGTTTGTCCAGTTAGTGTGAAATAGTTTATCTTTATTTGTACCATATGTTGATCTAATAAAAACAAAATCTATTTTTTTTGTTGGATCTGGGTGTTTTACTAATTCCCAATTTATATTACCGTTATGCTTTGATACATCAATTCCATGTAAATCATATTTTTGTATATGATCTTTAAGATAGGGCTTTAGTGATTTTAAATTAGGTTTCTTATGTGGAAGATTAATATGTTTATGGTATAATTTTTTTAGATCAATATAATTAGTTTTGACTAGAATTAACCCAATTGGTATTAATAGGATAATACTAAAAATTAGAAAATAGTTTTGTTTTTTATTTTTTGATTTCATAATATTTTAATAGGCATAAGAAAGTCAACTAATTAAAGGGTAAAAAACAATATTAAATTTATTTTTTTCATAAAAGGCATAAATTATAGGTACACAAAATAAAAGATTTGTAATTAATTAAAAATACGGATTTCCATATTTAGTATAAATAATTAAGATGCATTTTTTTAAGTAAAAATATTTAATTTTTCTGTAAGATATTTTAGCTTTAATCTGAACGGTTTTATCCCTTAACCTCGTGTTATTAATAACTAGTTTCAATATAAAAAGGTGTAAAATGTTTAAGTTTTGCTGTTTTAGGGTTTTTTAAGAAGAAATTTACATGTCAACATTCACATAAATCGCCATAGAATATACATATTTTGGTGGTTGAATAATTCTTTTTCAATGGTAAATCGTATTCAAAAACGTATTCTTTTTCGTATTCAAATGTAAGAAATTGGGTTAAATTATACATAAAAAAAGCGATTTAGAAACACTAAACCGCTTGTTTTGAAATACTTAATTTGTAGCGTGATGCAGAATTGAACTGCAGACCTCCGGGTTATGAATCCGACGCTCTAACCAACTGAGCTACCACGCCATTTATTGAGGCGTGCAAATATAAAAATAAATTATTTGTTTGAGCAAATTATAATGCTAAATTTTTTTTAATATTTTAATTTTTTTAAAAAGGATTAATTATATATATTGTGCTTTTAAAATAAAGAGATGTCGACAAAAATAAAATTTGAAATAGAATTCCCAATACATGCTTCACCGCAAATGTTATATCAGTACTTTGGAACAGCGTCAGGGCTGTCAGAATGGTTTGCAGACAACGTAAATTCACGTGGTGAAATATTTACTTTTATTTGGGATGGGTCAGAAGAAAAAGCAAAAGTACTTCAAGAAAGACCAGGAGAAAAAATAAAATTTAGATGGTTAGAGCAAGAAGACGAGAAAACTTTTTTCGAATTTAAGATAGAAGTAGACGAAATTACACACGATGTGTCGTTAATTGTTACTGATTTTGCTGATGAAGATGAAGTAGAGGAGTCTAAAATGTTTTGGGAAAATCAAATAGATGAATTAAAGCAGACTATTGGAGCTGCGTAATAATTAAAATGTAGTAATAAATTGCTAAATACCTTGATTTATTCAAGGTATTTTTATGTAGTTTTGTGTCCTAAACTAAAAAAATGATTAATTTTAACGGTACCTTTTCAACAAATTCAACTAATTTAATTAGCGCAGATAATAGAGCTTTTAAATATGGAGATGCTCTATTTGAAACCATAAAAGTGTTAAATTCCAAAGTATGTTTTTTAGAAGGTCATTATTTTAGATTAATGGCATCTATGAGAATGGTGAGAATGAATATTCCAATTGAATTTACAATGGAATTTTTTGAAGCACAAATACTACAAACTGTGAAAGCCAATGAATTGGAAAATGCAAGGGTACGCTTCTCTGTTTATAGAAAAGATGGCGGATTGTATGGTCCAGATTCTAATGAAATAGATTATTTAATTGAGGCAGTTCAATTAAATGTTGAAAAAAAGACGCAATACGCCGTAGATTTATTTAAAGATTACTATGTTTTTTCTGGGTTACTATCAACCATAAAAACCACCAATAAAATGGTAAACGTTTTAGCTGCCATTTATGCCAAAGAAAATGGTTTTGATAATTGTATTTTAATAAATGAAAAGAAAAATGTAGTGGAAGTTTTAAACGGTAATATATTTTTAGTTTTTGGAACCACAATTAAAACACCTGCAATAACAGAAGGTTGTATAAAAGGAGTTATTAGAAAAAAAATATTAGAATTACTTGAAAAAAGTAAATTGTATACTGTAGAAGAAACCACTATTTCTCCATTTGAAGTTCAAAAGGCTGATGAGGTTTTTATTACCAATGCAATTGTTGGAATTCAATCGGTTAGCGGATACAAAAAAACTCAATTTTCATCAAAAGTATCTAATGAAATTGAGCAAATGTTAAATAATTTAATTTAGGGTAGGATCAATAGGAGCATTTGCCCATATTTGGTATTCACCGCCAATAGACATTAATTGATTTTTCCATATAGTAGAGCTGTCTAAGTTAAAAATATTTGGGTATTTATTTTGAATAACTAGCCAGGTAGATTTATTTAATTCTTCATTAAGTTGATCTATAGACCAACCAGAATATCCTAAAAAGAACCGAATGTCGGTTTCTTGAATTTGATTTGTATTTAGTAACTCTGTTAATGCTCCAAAATCGCCTCCCCAATAAATATCTTTATCTATATTTATGCTATTAGGTATAAGTTCAGGAAGTTTATGAATAAAATATAAATTTTCCTGCTCAACAGGTCCCCCAGTATATACTGGAAAGTTGCAATTAATTTCAGGAATTAAATCTTTTAAAGTAAATTCACTAGGTTTGTTAAGTATAAAGCCAATACAGCCATCTTTATTATATTCAGTTAAATATATAACTGATCTTTTAAACTCCTGATCATTTAAAATAGAAGGTTCTGCAACTAATAATTTTCCTTTTGATGGATTTTTAGGTAGCATAAAAACTTATTTTATTTAAATATAGTGAAAATAAAATACAAAAAAAAACTCTTCAATATTAATTTGAAGAGTTTTAGGAATAAGAATATTTCTTATTTATTAATTTACTGCATCGCTAAAACCAGCTCCTGCTTTAAATTTAACTACGTTTTTAGCCGCAATGTTAATAGTTTTTCCTGTTTGAGGATTTCTTCCTGATCTTGCTGCTCTTTTAGAGATAGACCAAGTTCCCCAGCCTACTAATGCAACTTTTCCACCTTCTTTAAGAGTTTTTGTTACATTGTCTGTTAATGATTCTAATGCTGCTTTTGCTGCTGCTTTTGTGATGCCAGCATCAGCTGCCATTGCATCAATTAAATCTGATTTGTTCATAATTTAAATGTTAAATTAATTGGTTAAACATATTTCGCTTTAAATAGCTTAACAAAGTTAGACGGAATAAGGGTTTGTGCAAGTTTTTACGAATAAAAATGATGTTTTTGTTAATAAATGAGGATAATTGTTAATAACCTCTATCATTTTTAATGTTGTTTTGCGCAAGCCCTTAAAATAAAGGGCTTAAAGCATTCTAGAATTTGGTTGAAACGTAAATCCGTTTAATAAACTTTTAACATCCATTTTTTTCTTTCCAGCTAATTGTAAACTTTCAACACTTATAAATCCATTTTTTGCTGCAATTTTTAATTCAGTTTTAGATGCAACAATAGATCCAACCGGAATACTATGAGAAATTACCTCTTTTTTAACATCAAATAATTTTACTTTAATTTCTTCATTATTTTGCGATAGCGTAGTCCAAGCAGTAGGATAAGGGTTTAAACCTCTTATTAAATTGTAAATAGAATTTACATCGGCATTCCAATTAATTTTGCAAGTTTCTGTAAATATTTTAGGCGCTGGTTTTTCTTCAATTTCTGGTTGTTTAATTGTTTTTACTGCACCTTTTTGTAGAAGTTGTACAGTTTTAACAACTAATTTGCTGCCAATATCCATTAATTTATCGTGCAATTCGCCCACAGTTTCATTTTCATCAATACTAACTTCTTGTTGTAAAATTACATTTCCAGTATCTATTTTTTCATCAATAAAAAAAGTAGAAACACCTGTTTTAGTTTCTCCGTTAATAATTGCCCAATTTATAGGTGCGGCACCTCTGTAATTTGGCAAAAGGGAAGCGTGTAAATTAAAGGTACCGTATTCTGGCATTTTCCAAACGCTGTTAGGTAACATTCTAAAGGCTACTACAATTTGAAGATTGGCTTGTAAACTTTTTAATTCTGATAAAAAGTCCTCATTTTTTAAATTGGTAGGCTGTAAAATATGTAATCCTTTTTCAAGGGCGTATGTTTTAACTGCAGATTGTTGTAATTTTTGTCCACGTCCTGCAGGTTTGTCGGGTGCAGTAATAACACCAACTACGTTAAAATTGGCATTTAAAATAGCGTCTAACGTTGCTACAGCAAAATCTGGCGTTCCCATAAATACAATTCTCAAATCTCTCATAAATCGGTTCTTTTAAATTTATTTTGCGAAGTTATTGCTATTTTATTTTTTTCTAATAATAATTGTAAGGTATTTAATATATCTTTTTCGTTAAATTGAAGGTTGTTAATAATTTGATTAGAAGTAAAAGGTCCACCTTTTAAATATTCTAAAATAGCATCTTCAATTTTTTTAGCGGAAGTATGTGTACGTTTTTTAGATAAACAAACATCGCAAATACCGCAATCTTCCAATAATATTTCATTAAAATAATTAAGTAATTGTTTATTTCTACACGTGGTTTTATTTTGAAGATATTGAATAGACGCATTTAATTTTTCAAACTTTAATTGATTTTGTTGCTTAATATTTTTTGAAATTCGGTTAATAGTATAGTCGTTTTCTCTATGTACCAAAAAATTTAGTTTAGCAGATGAATCTTCAAAAACATACGAAACAATACCTTGCTGGTTTAAAGTATTTAAAATTTGAATTACTGTATTTTTAGAACATTCTAATTTTTTTGATAAGGCAAATTCATTAATTAACGTTTCGTGTTCAAAAATACCACCGTAGGTTCTTAATATTAATTTTAACAGTTTTTCAGTGGATGGATGCTGGTTGATATAGTTAAAAATTTGATGATTGTTTAGAAGAATTTTTAGGGTAGATTTTTTACTGTAATTTTCATCTAAGTAAATAATATTCTCGCGTTCTAAAACTTTAATAGCATTGTATGTTTTTAAAATATTTAGTTGGTACGTTAAGCAAAATTCTTGTAATGAAAAACTGAATTGGTCTGTTGGTAAATCACCTAAAGCAATATTATAAAAACTATTTAATTTTTGATAAACGGTTTTTATAAAAGGTACGGTAGGAACAGTGGTGTTAAATTTATGCAACTCTTCATTAATTGTAGAGGCATTGGTTAAAACAAAAGAATATGCCGCTTTTTCATCTCTTCCTGCTCTTCCAGATTCCTGAATAAAGTTTTCAATGCTATTAGGTATGTTTAAATGAATTACGGCTTTTACATTTGCCTTGTCAATTCCCATTCCAAATGCATTTGTAGCAACCATTATTGGAGTGGTTTCATTCATCCAATTATTAAATGCATTATTTTTTTCTTCTATAGATAAACCACCATGGTAAAAACTACTTTTTAAACTATTTCTTTGTATAAAAGCGCTAATTTCTTTTGTTTGTTTTCTACTTTTAGTATAAATAATACAAGGAGCGTTTATTTTTTTTACAATTTGTAATAACTTATTGTAACTATCTTCGGTTTCAATAACATTAAAATGAAGGTTTTTTCTTTTAAACGATTTTTTAAATAATTGTGCGTTTTCTAAATTTAAATTATGCTGAATATCATTTAAT
>NZ_JBFHHX010000164.1:0-6327 GCF_041596795.1 Lutibacter sp. | reverse complement strand
CCCAACAATTATTAGATAATAAATAACCTTCATCTTCACCATTAATAGAAAGTAATGGAGACGGTTTGGTAGTTGTTGAAATTCCCATATGAATTTCGTACCCATGACAAATTTCTTTTGAATTTTTATAGTTAAAAATCCGTTGAATTGTATGTTTTTCTTGAGTCATTTCAGTTTTTATAGGTAACAACCCTAAGCCTGGTACGTATTTATCGGTGCTTTCAACTTCAAAAGTATCACTTACTTCTAAACCCATCATTTGATATCCACCACAAATACCTATTACTTTTTTATTGTTTTCAAAAGCATTTAAAATAACTTTTGCCAAACCTTCTTTACGTAAAAACTGCAAATCGGCTAAAGTGTTTTTTGTTCCTGGTAAAATAATTATATCAGCTTTACTAATTTCATCTGAGCTTTTTGAATAAAATAAATGCACTCTTTCGTCTCGCTCCAACATATTAAAATCGGTATAATTAGAAATATGAGGCAATAACACTACGGCTATATTTATTTTATCATTTATTACAGCATCTTTTTTCGTTTTAAGAGCTACGGAATCTTCATCTTCAATATAAATATCTGTTGCCCAAGGCACAACACCAATTACAGGAATTTTAGTAAGATTTTCAATAATCTCTTTTCCTTGCTCAAAAAGACTTATATCACCTCTAAATTTATTTATAATAATACCCTTAATTAATTTTCGTTCCCAATCTTCAAGCAACGCAATAGATCCATAAACACTTGCAAAAACACCTCCTTTATCAATATCAGCTACTAAAAACACATTGGCATTTGCGTATGCCGCCATTCTTAAATTTACAATATCTCTACTTTTAAGATTTAATTCAGATATGCTTCCAGCACCTTCCATTACAATTGGCGCATATTTTTTTGCCAATGCATCAAACGCTTTTTGTGCTTCTTTAAATAAATTTTCTTTATTATTTCCTAAAAAATAATCGTTGGCCGTTTGGTTTCCAATTGGCTTACCATTTAAAACAATTTGAGAAGATTTTTGAGAAGTTGGCTTTAATAAAACAGGATTCATATTTGTATGACACGGAATTCCACAAGCCTCAGCCTGAACCGCTTGAGCACGCCCAATTTCCAAACCATCAGGTGTTACAAAGCTATTTAAAGACATATTTTGCGCTTTAAATGGTGCTGGATTATAGCCCTCTTGCTTTAAAATTCTACAAACTCCTGCTGTAATTATGCTTTTTCCTACATCTGATCCGGTTCCAACAAACATTATGGGGTTTAACTTCATATCTCATTTTTAGAATAAGAGTCCAAATATACAAATCCAAAAAATATAAAATACCACAGTATTTGCCAAAAATATTCAAGAAGTTTTAACACCTTTTTTTAATAAGAAAACTATTTTTTTTTAATACACTTCCATTACTTCATTTAAAGGTTTCTTTAAAATATCTGGAACATACGCTTTATTGGAAGGATACCCAACTGGTAATAGTAAAAAAGCGCGTTCATTTGATGGTCTTTTTAAAATTTTCTCTAAAAAACGCATTGGACTTGGTGTATGCGTTAACGTTACTAAACCAGCTTTGTGAATTGCAGAAATTAAAAAACCACAAGCCAAACCTACGGATTCATTCACATAATAATTTTGATGTTTTATACCATTTTCATCTAAATCATACGGTTTTTTAAACACTACAATTAAATAAGGTGCAATTTCTAAAAATGGTTTCTCTGCGTTTGTAGCTAAGTGCTTTAAATCGTTTAACCATTCTTCGCTCATTCTTTCCGCATAACTTTTGCGCTCTTCTTCCTCTGCCGCTTCTCTAATTTTCTTTTTTATTTCTGGGTTTTGTACCACACAAAAGGTCCAAGGTTGTTTGTTGGCTCCAGAAGGAGCTGTGCAAGCCGTTTTAATTAAATTTTCAATAATTTTAATGGGAAAAGTTTTATTAGAAAAATAACGAACAGATCTTCTTGTTTGCATTGTTTCGAAAAACTTTTGTGATATATCAATCATTTCGTTTTCAGACATATCCTTCTGATGGTATTTTAAATGTTTAAATCCATCAATTAAAATAAAATCATTTTCCTTCATACTATTATCAATTTAAAACCATAAAAGTATGCAATTTTATAGTTTTTCAGATTTATTTAAAATAGTACTCATTGCATATTCTGATATTGCCGTAATAGACAATGACGGATTTACTCCTGGATTTGCAGAAATAATAGAACCATCACAAACCATCATATTTTTATAATTAAATACATTACAATTTTTATCAATTACACCTTTTTGGACACTTTCTCCCATTACCGAACCTCCCAAAATATGTGCTGTTGTTGGTGTTCCTAATAACATATCTGTAATATTTGCGTACGGAATTCCATTTACCTCTTTTCCATATTCTTCACTTAATTTAATTGCTTCAGGAATAAATGCACTTGGTGTTTCTCCTTCTTCCTGCTCTGTTTTCATTTTGGTCACTTTTCCTAGTTTTATTTGTAACGTACTATCTAAAGTTTGCATAAAAAGTAATACTGTAGATCTTTCCGAATAATTTTTAGCAAATACTGTTTTAAAAATTAATTTAGGCTTTGTAAAAATTAATTTCATTAATCCTAAAGCTCGTGAAAACACTGTTGAACCATATACAAATGGAATTGATAACGTTCTAAAAAAACCAGAACCTTCTCCATAACGTACTGGTTCTATATGACTATTTTCATCGGTATGTAAAATAGATCCAATAGCAATTCCTTTTGAAAAATCTTTTGGCTTTTTATCTGTTGATGTAACAATATGCAACGATTCGTTATTTGTTCTAACAAACCTTCCAACACAATTAGATAAATTAGGTAATGATGTTGCTTTTAATTTTAATAATAACGGAACGGTTCCTAAAACTCCTCCCGAAAAAATGACTCCTTTTGTTGTTACACTTCCATTTTCCTTTTTTCCTAAGCTTGATTTATATGCTATTTTATAACCATCCGATCCATCTACATTTCCTAAAACTGTAACATCAACAACTTCCTTTTCGGCTAAAATCTCTGCTCCTAATTGTTGTGCTAAATGCAAGTAATTTTTATCTAAGGTATTTTTTGCATTAAATTTACAGCCTGTCATACAAGCGCCACAATGTATACAACCAGTTCTGTCTGGTCCTTTGCCATTAAAATAAGGATCGCTAACAGTTTTGCCCGTTTCACCAAAATATACAGCAACTTTTGTAGGTTCAAAATGAGCTTCTTTACCAGAATTTTTAGCAATATTTTGTATGGTTTTATCGGCATCAAAAAGCTTTGGATTTACCTCAGCACCTAACATTTTGTAGGCTGTTTTGTAAAATGGTTGTAACAAGGTTTCCCAATTATTTAAACTTGCCCAACTTCCTGTTTTAAAAAATTCACTTTTAGGAATTGGCAACGTGTTTGCATAGGTTAATGATCCTCCACCAACACCAACACCCGATAAAACTGTAACGTGGTTTAAAAAAGTCATTTTAAAAAAACCTTTTAAACCAAGTTTTGGTTCCCAAATCCATTTTTTTAATTGCCAGTTATTATCAGGGAAATCTTCACCTTTAAACCATTTACCTTTTTCAATTACCAATACTTTATACCCTTTTTCAGTTAAACGCAAAGCACTTACGGAACCTCCAAATCCGCTTCCAATTATTACATAATCATAGTCTAAATTCATTATTAAGTACGCTTAAAATTAAATTAAAAAGAGTTCATTTTTCAAAAAACAAGATACTACTTTTTGTCAAAAAAGTGTCAGTTTGTCACAATTTATTGTTTGGTATTCTATTTGACTATAAACAAGCATTCATAATAAATTAAAAAAATATATACATATGGCAACTGGAAACATAAATGTAACGGCAGAAAATATTTTTCCTATTATTAAAAAATTCTTGTATTCGGATCACGAAATATTTTTACGTGAATTAATTTCGAATGCTACCGATGCAACGTTAAAACTAAAACACCTTTCTACTTTAGGTGAAATTAAAGGTGATATTGGTACACCTATAATTGAAATTAAAGTTGATAAGGATAAAAAAGAAATTAGAATTATTGACCAAGGAATTGGTATGACTGGTGAAGAAGTTGAAAAATATATTAACCAAGTAGCTTTTTCTGGAGCTGAAGAATTTGTTGAAAAATACAAAGATAAAGTAGAAGATTCTGGAATTATTGGTCATTTTGGATTAGGATTTTACTCATCATTTATGGTGGCTAGTAAAGTTGAAATTTTCACAAAATCTTTTGCTGAAGATTCAAAAGCAGTGCGTTGGGAATGTGATGGAAGTCCAAAATACATATTAGAAGAAACTGATAGAACAGAAAGAGGAACTGAAATTGTATTACACGTTGATGATGATTCTTTAGAATTTTTAGAAGAAAGCAGAATTAAGCAACTTTTAAATAAATACAATAAGTTTATGCCTATTCCAATTAAATTTGGAACAAAAGAAGAAACTTTACCTTTACCAGAAGGTGCTGCAGAAGATGCAAAACCAGAAAAAATTACAGTAGATAATATTGTAAACAATCCAACTCCAGCTTGGACAAAAAGTCCGGCTGATTTAAAAGATGAAGATTATAAAGAATTTTACAGAGAATTGTACCCAATGCAATTTGAAGAACCTTTATTTAATATTCATTTAAATGTAGATTATCCGTTTAACTTAACAGGAATTTTATATTTCCCTAAAATTAGCAAAAACGTAGATCCAACAAAAGATAGAATTCAATTATACCAAAACCAAGTATTTGTAACGGATAATGTAGAAGGAATTGTACCAGACTTTTTACAAATGCTACGTGGTGTTATAGATTCACCAGATATTCCTTTAAACGTTTCTCGTTCTTATTTACAAGCAGATGGAGCAGTTAAAAAAATATCTAGCTACATTACACGTAAAGTAGCTGATAAATTGGTGAGTTTATTTAAAAACGACCGAAAAGCTTTTGAAGAAAAGTGGAATGATATTAAAATTATTATTGAGTACGGAATGCTTTCTGAAGAAAAATTCTTCGAAAAATCTGACAAATTTGCATTGTACCCAACAGTAAACAACGAGTACTTTATTTTAGATGAGTTAATTGAAAAAATTAAACCAGCACAAACAGATAAAGATAACAAAGTTGTAATACTTTATGCTTCTGACGAAAAAACGCAACACAGTTATATTGATGCTGCAAAAGAAAAAGGTTATGAAGTTTTATTATTAGACTCTCCTATTGTTTCGCATTTAATTCAAAAATTAGAAAGCAGTAAAGAAAATATTCATTTTGCAAGAGTTGATGCCGATCATATTGATAATTTAATCAATAAAGATGAAGAGAAAATTAGTAAACTTTCTGATGAAGAAAAAGAAAAACTAAAACCAATTATTGAAGCTGCAATTCCAAAAGAAACCTACACAGTGCAATTAGAAGCGTTAGATTCTAATGCAAATCCATTTATTATTACGCAACCAGAATTTATGCGTAGAATGAAAGAAATGCAAGCAACTGGTGGTGGTGGATTTATGGGAATGGGTAATTTCCCAGAAATGTACAATTTAGTAATTAATATTAATAACGAATTAATTAGTGAAATTTTAAATACTAAAACCGAGAAAAAACAAGAACGTTTAATTAAACAAGCTTTTGATTTAGCACGTTTATCTCAAAACCTTTTAAAAGGACAAGAACTAACGGATTTTATAAAACGTAGTTTTCAAATGGTAAAATAAATCACCAAATCGTAAAAAAATTCAAAAAACCACTGCTTTCGCAGTGGTTTTTTTTGTTTAAATGATGAATATCATTCTAATTAATTCTATTGATTGTTAATTTTATAGTAGCCCCTCCATTTTTTATTTCAAAAAAACTAACTTTTAACCTTCCTTGTTATGAAAACAAAATTACTTTTTCTATTAGTTTTTGCATTTGCTTTATTTAGTTTAAAAGCCCAAACATCTTTAAATTTTGATGGTGTTAACGATTATGTTCTAGGAACAAATAATGCATCTTTAAACCTAACCCAAGGCACTATTGAAGCTTGGATTAAAACTTCTGATGCAGGAACTAGCTACCGAGGAATTATTGTAAAACAATATAACTATGGAATTTTTCTTAATAGTAATGAGTTAATTGCTTTTGAATGGATTTCGGGAAGTTTAAAAAATACAAACATTAATTTAGCCGATAACATTTGGCATCATGTTGCTTTTACATTTCAAAGTGAAGTTGTAAATGGATCAAAATTATATATAGATGGTAATCCCGTATTGACTTTTACTTACAAAATTAGCCATTTCGATAGGACAATTGCTG
>NZ_JBFHHX010000163.1:0-6333 GCF_041596795.1 Lutibacter sp. | reverse complement strand
TTTTTTAGAGCACAACAAGGTAAATCTCAGGCAGCCAAAAAAGATGCTGAAATAGCTTCATTAAACTATCAGCAATCTAAATTAGATTTAAATGCGCTCCTGAAAACAAAACTCAATGAATATGATAAGCAAAAAGCTGCTTTAGCCTATTATAATTCAACAGGTATTTTATTAGCGGATAAACTATTTTCATCTGCTATAAAAGCATATAAAGAAGGTGAAATAGGCTATGTAGAATATATGGCACTTATGGAACAATCTATTGAAATTAGAAGTAGTTATTTAAATGCTCTTAATCTTTACAATCAAACAGTTAACGAAATTAATTACCTAACAGGAAAATACAATTAAGATGAAAAATATTTTAAAAATAAGCACGCTTTTGATACTTATTCTAACCATTATAAGTTGTGGAAATAACGAGTCAAAACATACAGTAGGAGACGACCATAAAAATGAACATTCCGAAGAGGAAGGTCATAATGAAGGAGAAGAAACCCCTAATAAAGTAGCCTTAAAATTAAACCAGTTAGAAATAATGGGCATAGAGTTAGGCAATCTTAGTCAATTAAATTTAGGCGCTTCATTAAAGGTTAATGGTCAATTAGAATTACCTCCTCAAAATATGGCAAGTGTTAGTGCTATTATAGGCGGTCGCGTACAAAGTGTTGCTGTAGTTGAAGGAGATTTTGTGAAAAAAGGTCAAATAATTGCAACATTAAACAATCCCGAAATTATTTCAATGCAACGTGCCTATCTAGCTGCTAAAAGTAATTTAACCTATTTAGAAAAAGATTATGGAAGAAAAAAAGAATTAGAAAAAGATGGAATTACTTCTGCACGCGCATTTCAAGAAGCTGAGGCTGCTTATTTGAACGCCAAAGCCGATTTAAACGCAACTAAAGCTACGCTAAATCTTATGGGTATGAACGTTGCTGCTATTGAAAAAGGAGTCATTGTTGCATCAATTCCTGTAATCGCACCAATTCAAGGTTTTATTCAAAAAATTGAAATTAATATTGGAAAATCTATTGCGCCTGAACAAGAAATGTTTGAAATTGTAGATAATAATTTCTTACACTTAGGTTTAAATGTTTTTGAAAAAGACATTGAAAAATTAAGCATCGGTCAAAAAATTGCGTTTACACTTTCAACCAGACCTAATAAAATGTATGAAGCTGAAATTTTTGCTTTAGGAAAAGCTTTTGATTTAGATACCAGATCTGTTAAAGTACACGCTAAAATTATTGGTACACACGAAGGCTTGCTAACAGGTATGTTTGTAGAAGCCAGAATTTCAACAGATAGCAAATTAGTTGCCGCGCTACCCGATGAAGCATTTGTAAATGAAAAGGGATTGGATTATATTTTTGTTCGAATAGAAAAGGATGAAGATGATCTTGTACTTGAAAAAATTCAAGTAATTAAGGGAGTTTCGGATTTAGGATTTTCAGAAGTACAGTTTTCCAATCCTATGGAGAAAAACATCTTAATAGTTACAAAAGGTGCATATTATGTAAATTCTGAGCTTAACAAGGGCGAATTTGAGGGACACGACCATTAAAATATTTTAAAATGAAAGAAATTAAAGCATTTATAAAACCTACAAAATTAGAAAATGTTGTAGAAGCTCTTAAAGAGAATGGATTTGAAAGTGTTACATTAGCTGAATGTGAAGGAACAGGCGCTTATAAAAGAGAAGATTCAGTACCTTCGTTAAAATTTCATTTTGCAGACAGCAAGGTGATTAAATTAGAATTGATTTGTCAAAATGAAGAAGTTAAAAAAGCAGTTAAAATAATTTGTGAAAACGCAAAAACCCCTTATCCAGCCGATGGTATTATTTATGTCTCTGATGTGAATGATGCTTATAAGATAAAAACAGGGAAGTCAATAAAAAAAATTGATTTTTAATATGATTGAATTAGAACAAATATTAAAGAAAAATAACGTAAAACCAACAGCAATGCGACTGTTGGTTTTACAATTTCTTTTAAATAAAAAATCCGCTATTAGCCTTACCGATGTTGAAGATTATTTTGTTAAATCAGACAGAACAACATTGTATCGCACCTTAAAAACATTTGTTGAATGTGAATTAGCTCATAAAATTGACGATGGAACAGGCATTACAAAATACGCTTTATGCGAAGAAAATTGCCATTGTGATATTGATACCGATTTGCACCTACACTTTCATTGCAAACTATGCAATGAAACTAGTTGTTTAACAGACCACAAAATACCAAACATTAACTTACCAAAAGATTTTATTGCTGAAGATGTAAATCTTGTTGTAAAAGGCATTTGCGATAAATGCAGTGGCAATAATTGAATAATATGAAAAGAAATCCAAATTCTATATCAAAAAAAGGATTGAAAACCACACTAATTGGCATTATAGTTAGTGCCTTTTTGGCTATTATAAAAGGGTTGGGTGGCATCTTCGGTCATTCCTATGCCCTGATTGCCGACGCAATAGAATCTGCCTCTGATGTTGTTACCTCTGGAATGCTTTGGGCAGGTTTAAAATGGTCGTCTAAACCACCTGATGAAAACCACCCCTATGGTCACGGAAAGATAGAGGCTCTCGTAGCAATAGGTATTGCAATTGCTTTGATCATCGCGGGAGGTATTATAGTTAGAGATAGTATAATTCACATTCTTGAACCGCATAAAAGTCCCGAACCATATACGTTGTTAATTTTGGTTTTGGTTGTTGCCACTAAAGAATTTTTATATAGATATGTCCTTAAAATGGGAGCCGCAATCAATAGTTCAGCAGTAAAGGCAGATGCCTTTCACCACCGTAGCGATGCCATTACCTCCGTAGCTGCATTTATTGGAATTTCCATTGCGCTTATTGGAGGCAAAGGTTTTGAGATTGCCGATGATTTTGCAGCGGTTATTGCTGCTGTATTTATTTTTTACAATGCCTATAAAATTGGCAGGTCTTCAATTGGCGAGTTATTGGATGAAGCTATTGAGCCTGAGCTTTGCGAAAACATTATAACAATTGCAATGCAATACCAATATGTTATTAAAGTAGAACGATGTCATTCTAGAAAAATGGGAACGGCGTTCCATATAGATATGCATATTTGGATTGATGGTAACAAAACCGTTACAGAAGGTCATAGTATCGCGCACGAGGTAAAAAATTTGCTTTTCAAAAATTTCCCTCAATTAATAGATGTTCATATTCATATAGAGCCTGCTGAAAATCAATAAATGCACTTCCGTTGCACACACTATTTACTTAATTTTGACTTAAATAGTTCAAATTATGAGTAAAGACAACGAATGCCAAGATGGTGCCTGTGCAATAGATTATACAAAAGATACCACTGTATCTAAAAACACTTTAGCCATAAACAAAGCGTATATAATTCCAATAATAAGTTTGCTTTTTCTAGTGTTGGGTATTGGACTTGATTTTTTTGAAGTTCCTTTTTTCAAAGCTCCTTTTCCCTTAATATGGTTTGGTGTAATTTATATGCTTATTGGTGGTCCTGTTCTTTTAAAAGCTGTAAAATTAATCGTTAAAGGAGCAATATACAATGAGTTTGTTCTAATGTCGGTTGCAACCTTAGGTGCATTTTTAATTGGCTCCTATGAAGAAGGTGTTGCTGTTATGCTGTTTTATGTAGTAGGAGAACTATTTCAAGAAAGTGCAGTCAACAAAGCCAAACGATCTATTGAAGCCTTGTTAAAAGTTCAGGTTGAAGAAGTAACAATTATTGAGAATGAATTAACCTTCGTAAAACATCCCAAAGATGTTAAAATTGGTCAAATAATAAGGGTTAAAGCAGGCGAAAAAATAGCTTTAGATGGCGAATTAATTTCAAATGATGCCATTTTAAATACAGCTGCATTAACAGGAGAATCCGTTCCTAAAAACAGTAAGAAAGGAGAGCAAGTGCTAGCAGGAATGGTAAATCTTACCAAAGTCATAGAAATAAAAGTTACCAGTAAATTTGAAGACACCAAACTCTCTAAAATTCTTAAATTGGTGCAAGAGGCAGTTGGTAAAAAAGCAAAGACCCAACTTTTAATTAGTCGTTTAGCTAAAATTTATACCCCAATTGTTTTTTGGTTGGCAATTGCATTAGTTATAGTACCCTACTTTTTTCTTGGGGATAATTATATATTTCAAGTTTGGTTACAACGTGCCTTAATATTCCTAGTAATATCGTGTCCTTGTGCCTTGGTAATTTCTATACCACTTGGATATTTTGGTGGAATAGGTGCAGCATCACAAAATGGTATTTTATTTAAAGGTTCTAATTATTTGGATTTAATAACCAAAGTAGATACTGTGGTTATGGATAAAACAGGCACTTTAACAAAAGGTGTTTTTGAAGTTCAGGAAATTGTAACCTCAAACATTGATAAGAATTTACTTTTAGAATTAGTAGCTGTCTTAGAATCCAATTCTACACATCCCATTGCACAAGCAATTGTCAATTATGTAAAAATTGATAACTCAAAATTGAAAGCAACGGCTATTGAAGAAATTTCAGGGTATGGAATGAAAGGGCAAATTGGGGAGTATGAAGTTTTGGCTGGTAATTCTAAATTGTTACAAAAATTCAAGATTCCTTTTGATGAAACTATAAATTCAAATGACAAAACAATTGTTGTTGTTGCCATAAACCAGCAATATGCAGGATATATTACTATTTCCGACACCTTAAAAGAGGATGCACAAAAGGCAATTACCAATTTACATAAAATCCCAAAAATAATTGAAGTAGTAATGCTTTCGGGCGATAAACAAGCAGTTGTTGACACCATTGCAAATAAATTAGGGATTGATAAGGCAATAGGGGATTTACTTCCTGAAGATAAAATTTCAGAAGTAGAAAAATTGAAAGCAATGGGAAGAACAATTGCTTTTATAGGCGATGGAATTAATGATGCTCCTGTAATTACAATAGCTGATGTAGGTATGGCAATGGGTGGTTTAGGAAGTGATGCAGCCATTGAAACTGCCGACGTTGTAATACAAACCGATCAACCTTCAAAAATTGTAACTGCTATTCAAATCGGAAATGCAACCAACAAAATTATATGGCAAAACATCTGGTTGGCGTTGAGTGTAAAAATACTTGTTTTAATTCTTGGTGCTTGGGGAATGGCAACAATGTGGGAAGCTGTTATTGCCGATGTAGGAGTTGCATTATTGGCCATTTTAAATGCGGTTCGTATTCAAAAAATGAAGTGGAATTAAATAAATCAATTAACTTTTAGAGAATAAATATCTCTGCAAATTATAAAGGAAAACGATATAAAAAATGATAGAAAAAATATATTTAGGGCTCATACTTGTGTTTTTTATTCTGGCTTTTTCTATTAGAAATATAAAGACATATTTAGCTACAAAGCAATCCATAAGAGGTAAATCTATAAAATTATCAATGTCGATTTTTATTTCGACAATGATGTATGTATTAATAATGCTCCGTTTAACATTACTTAAACCAAAATGGTTTATTGAAATTGATTTATCACAATACGTTTGGGTTAAAATATTAGGGTTTGGACTTGTTTTTATTGGTTTTATGATAGGTATTTTTGCACTAATTGAAATGAAAAATTCTTGGAGAGTAGGTATAAAATATAATCAAGAAACCAAATTAATTACAACAGGAATTTATAGCATTAGTCGAAACCCTTATTTTTTATCTTATAACATTCTTTTTTTAGGATACATTCTAATTTTTCCATCAATTATCTTAATCGTTTTATATGTGCTACTCGTAGCCATTTTTCATAAAATGATTTTGGAGGAAGAGGGATATTTACAGTCTGTGCATAAAATAAATTATATAGAATACAAAAGAAAAGTCAACCGATATTTAACAATAAACTTAAAATAATTTAAGATTCATTTTAACATTTTAGTTGCCATTGTGTTATAAATAAAACCCCCATTTCCAGCAGTATTCCGTTCCGTTGCACTTCACTAAATACAGCTTCCAATTCCGGTTATAAAAGCTTTCCGATGGTCAGCATTTATCTTTGCCTTTGCGCTTTTTAAATCCGTTTCCATAAGAATAGTCACAACAAACCAGAAACATTCGTGCAGGTAATAAGGTGTTCGTCAATTGCTCCATTTTGTTCCATAAAATACAATTAAAAACGCTCCTTTGTCGCATTTGTACTTGCCGTTCATTGCACTGCAATTTGTGCTCCAGTGGGTGCTCATTGCAGCACATTCACTTATTTTATTTCACACATTCCACGCATTCCTCACCCACAGCTATTTTTTGCACCCAAACCCTCTAATGTTTTGCTACGCAAGACTTTTTTTGGGTGCAACCGCTGTTT
>NZ_JBFHHX010000162.1:0-6499 GCF_041596795.1 Lutibacter sp. | reverse complement strand
GGAACTAATTATTAAAACTATTCCATATTATTTAATTTCTAATATAAAGCGAGTATTAATTGGTTGCCTTAATAGACTAAGAAAAAAGCTAAAGAGCAATTAGAAAATTTATATAAATTGTAACTCTCTGTTAGTTATCAATCAAAATTAGACAAAACCTTACAAATATTATGTTTGTAGGGTTTTTTTGTTTTGTCTATAATTCATTTAATATAAGTCTGTTATCTATAAAATTATATTTAGTATATTTAGTAAATAATAATTTGTATTATTTGTTTGCTGCATTTTAAATGTAATATAAAACAGTAAAAGTTTTTTCTTTTCCAATTAGCTGATGCGTGTATATTATATAACATAAAATTTGTATTTTTTTAAATTATGAAAAGTAACATTATAGATATTTTAGACTTTAAGGTAATTAACAATTTACTGCAAGGCTTGAATAAAACAACAGAGCATTTAATAAGTCTTCTAGATCTTAAAGGAGATATTATATACCAATCGGTACCAGAGCAAAAAAGGTCCAATTTTCGTCGGGTTAATTTTGAATTGTCTAAAAAGTGCAACGTTCACGAAATTGGGTTGGTTGAAGAATTACCTCAAAGTGAAAAATATGAAATTTATAAAGGTTTAAATGGGTTAATTGAAGTGGCTGTTCCAATTAAAATTAGTGGAGAACATGTTGCTACGCTATTTTCGGGACAATTCTTTTTTGAAAAACCCGAAGTAATATTTTATAAAAAACAAGCCGTAAAGTATGGTTTTAATGAAGATAAATATCTGAAAGAGCTCAAATTAACACCGGTTATTTCAAAAGAAAAAGTAAAAATTAACATGATGTTTTTACTTAATTTAGCTCAAATTATAAATGAATTAGGTGATTATAAACTAGAACAAATTGAGTTAAATGAAGAGTTAAAAGATGCTGAAGAAATAAATCTAAAAAGAAAAAAAAGACTTGATTATGCATTAGAAAGCATTGATACAGGTGTGTGGGAATTAGATTTAGTAAATAATAGTTCATGGCGTTCATTTAAACACGACAAAATATTTGGGTATTCAAAGCCAATTGAGAATTGGACCTATGAAATGTTTTTAGAACACGTATATTCTAAAGATAAAAAGTTAGTTAATGAAAAATTTCAAAATGCAATTTCAACAAAATCAGATTGGAATTTTGAATGTAGAATTGTTAGAAAAGACAATGCTATTAGATGGATTCAGGGCAAGGGAAATCACTTTTTAAATGAAAAGAATGAAGCAACCTTAATGTACGGTGTTGTTCAGGATATTACCGATAGAAAATTGGCTGAAATTAAAATTAAGGAAAGCGAAGAAAAATTTCGTTTATTATACAATAATTCACCAGATATGTTTGTATCTGTTTCTCCAGTTAATGGTACCATACTAATATGTAACGAAACCCTTCAAAGAAAAACTGGTTACACAGAAAAGGAACTTATTGGGGCATCTATATTTAAACTGTACCATAATGATTGTATGGAAGATGCTAAAGATGTATTTCAGCAATTTGTAAAAACAGGTGAAATTATTAACAAAGAGCTAATTCTTAAAAAGAAAGATGGTAGTAAAATAGAAGTTAGCTTAAATGTTTATGGTGTAAGAGATGAAAACGGTAAAATTATACATTCTATGTCTTCTTGGAGAGACATTACAGTGCGTAAAAAAGCAGAAAAAGAATTAAAAGAAAGCGAAGAAAAATTTAGAACATTTTCAAACATTTCACCAGTTGGTATTTTTGTAACTGATGAAAATGGTAAAGCAACTTATTATAATTATAAAACAAGTGAAATTATTGGAATGCCTATTGAAGAAGGCAAAGGAACAGGCTGGGCGGAAAGTGTTCATCCTAATGATAGAGAAAAGGTATTTAGTGAATGGAATAAATGTAGAGAATTAAAATCTAAGTTTGAATTAACATATAGGTTTAAGAATAAACAAGGTAAAATAACTTGGGTAATTGGCCAAGCTGTACCTATGTTAAACACTAACGGAGAGTTGTTAGGGTTTGTAGGAAGTCTTTTTGATATTACTTCTCAAAAACAAACCGAAATTGAATTATCTAATAGTTATAATAGAGAAAAAAATCTTGGAGATATAGTAAGAAACGCTCCAATTGCAATTGCATATGGTTTTCCTGATGGAAGATTAGATAATTGCAACAATGCATTTATAGAATTAGTTGGGTATACCAAAGAAGAATTAAAAAATATTAATTGGAGTAAACAATTAACTCCTTTACATTGGAATGCTATTGAATTAGAAGCATTACAAAAATTGACTTCAAAAAACGATTCTGTTCAATATGAAAAAGAGTATATTCATAAAAATGGAACCGTTATTCCTGTAGAATTATTTGTAATTGGTAATTTTAATAAAAAAAATGAGCTAATTAATTTTGTTGGGTTTGTGATTGATATAACTGAGCGAAAACAATATTTAAAAAATCTTAAAGATCGATATAAATTTATTGAATCTATTATGGAAAAAGCACCAATAGGTTTTGCTGTAACCACTATAGATAATGGTGAGGTGAAATTTATGAACAGCTTATTCGAAAATATTTATGGATGGCCAAAAAAAATACTTACAAATAACAATCTGTTTTTTGAGAAATTATTTCCTGATTCTGAATTTAGAGATAAATTTAAAGCTCAAGCAATAGCAGGTATGCAAAGTGGTGATCCTAGTAAAATGATATGGAATAACTTAAAAATTGTTACAAGTTCTGGAGAAGTACGTTATGTAGATGCATCTAACATTTTTATAGCTGATGAGAATATTATGATTTCTACAGTGCAAGATGCCACACAATTTAAACTAGCTGAAGATGCGCTTAGGGAAAGTGAGATTAAATACCGTTCTTTCTTCGAAAACAGTATGGATTCTATAATGTTAACCAGCCCAGATGGAAAAATTATATCTGCAAATCCTGCAGCTTGTGAAATGCTTGGATATACAGAAAATGAGATTATTCAATTGGGTAGAAAAGGATTAATAGATCCAACAGACTCGCGTATTTCAGATATAATTGCACGTAGAGAAAAAGATGGAAAAGTAACTGGAGAACTTACTATGTTACGCAAAGGTAATGTTCCTATACAGGTTGAACTTTCATCTGCAATTTTTGTGAATTCTGAAAATCAGTTATTTACTAGCATGATTATTCGCGATGTAACTGAACGAAAAAGGGCAGAAGTAGCTTTTAAAGAAACAGCAGCCAATTTAAAATCAATGATTGATAATAGAGAAGATGCAATTTGGTCGATTGATAGAAACTATAACTACATTATTTTTAACAGTACTTACGAAAAAATTTTAAATAAGCAACATAACATTAAACTTAAAAAAGGAATGAATTCTGCCAAACTTTTAACAGAAGAACAAGCAAAATTCTGGATTCCAAAATTTGAATCGGTTTTTGAGGGGGAAAATGTTACTTTCGAGTTTTCACATGTTTTAAACGGAGAATTACGTCATTTTTTAACATCTTTAAATCCTATTATTGAAGATCAACTAATTACGGGTGCATCAGGATTAAGTACTGATATTACAGAAAGAAAACAGATAGAAGAAACCTTAAAAATATCTGAAGAAAAATTTGAAAAATCATTTAGATTAAGTCCTTATATGGTTTCACTTAGCACTATGGATGGACTTGTGGTTGAGGTAAATGAAAAGGTATTTGAAACTCTTGGTTATACTAGGGACGAGTTTATTGGGAAAAACACCACAGTATTGCCTTTGTGGGTAAATCTTGAAGAGCGTGTCAATTTTGTTAATCTATTAAAAGAAGATAAAACGTTGCATCTAATAGATGTTGAATTTCGTAAAAAAACAGGCGAAATTGGAGTTTATTTATTGTCCGCTAGTATAATTGAGGTCAATGAAAAAAAATTACTTCTTAGCATAATTCATGATATTACTGAGCAAAAGAAAGTACAAGAAGAATTAATATCTGCCAAATTTAAAGCCGAAGAAAGCGATCGTTTAAAATCTGCATTTTTAGCAAATATGAGTCATGAAATTAGAACTCCTATGAATGGTATTCTAGGTTTTTCTGAACTTTTAAAAACACCCGATCTTTCTAATGAAAATCAGCAAAAATATATTGGTGTAATTGAGCGAAGTGGAGCACGAATGCTTAATATTATTCAAGAAATTATTGATATTTCTAAAATTGAATCTGGTGCCATGGAAGTAATTTTGAAAGATGTAAATGTTAATACTGAAGTAGAAAACGTATATAATTTATTAAAACTAGATGCAGAACAAAAAGGTATACATCTTTCCTTTAAAAACGTCCTTGCCGAAACCGAAGCAAAAATTAATACCGATGCTAATAAGTTAGAAGGCATTCTTATAAACCTTGTTAAAAATGCTATTAAATATACAGATGTAGGTTCCATAGAATTTGGGTATAAGTTAAAAGGAAATTACCTTGAGTTTTATGTGAAAGATACCGGAATTGGAATTCCAAAAAATAGACAAGATGTAATATTTGAAAGGTTTATTCAGGCAGATATTACTGATGTTGAAGCAAGACAAGGAGCTGGCCTTGGGTTATCCATTTCAAAAGCGTTAGTTAATATGCTTGGTGGTGAAATATGGGTTGAAAGTATAGAAAGTAAAGGGTCTATTTTTTATTTTACTATTGAATACAATCCTGTAAATAAACCAACAAATATTGCTAAAAATGAATTCTCATTAATAAATGAAGATAAATTAAATAGAAGCCTTAAAATATTAATTGTTGAAGACGATGAGCCTTCACAATACTTAATTTCACTTGTTGTAGATGAGTTTGCGAAAGAAATATTAGTGGTTGATTCTGGTCTTGAAGCAATTGAAACCTGTAAAAAACACCATGATATTGATATCATTTTTATGGATATTCAAATGCCTGAAATGAATGGATATGAAGCAACCAAGCAAATACGAAAATTCAATAAAAATGTAATTATTATTGCTCAAACAGCATTTGCCTTATCTGGAGATAAAGAAAAAGCAATTGAAATTGGTTGTAATGATTATATTTCAAAACCAATTGGAAAGAGTGATTTAATAGAGATGATAAGGCGATATTCACAAAGAATATAAGTATAAATTTTGTTGATAGTTACTTTTAAAATACTTTATAAAAAAGTAAAAACCCATAAGCAAATTGTGTATGGGTTTTTTAATATAGCTATCTTTGAATAATTTTATATTTAATAAGAATAAAATGAAATGTTTTTCATACTCAATCTTTACACTTTTATTGTCCATTCAACTAAATTATGCACAAGGTAGATTTGTGAAAGAACTAGATTCTAACTGGAAATTTCAAAAAACTCAAAACGAAAACGCATTTCAAATAAATTTTAATGATGCTAATTGGGAAACAGTTTCAGTTCCTCATGATTGGGCCATAAAAGGACCTTTTAATAAGGAAATCGACAAACAAACTGTGGCAATTGTTCAAAATGGAGAAGAAGTAGCATCAGAAAAAACTGGTAGAACAGGATCTTTACCACACATTGGTACCGCTTGGTATCGGAATAAATTTACATTGCCACAATTTCAAAAAGGTAAAAAAGTAATTTTGATGTTTGAAGGCGCTATGAGCGAACCTCAAGTTTATTTAAATGGTAAAAAAGTAGGTGAATGGGCGTATGGCTATAGTTATTTTTACTTTGATGTTTCAGATTTGGTAAATGTAGGTGAAAACACATTGGCTGTTAAGTTAACAAATAAAGAATTTGCTTCACGTTGGTATCCTGGTGCTGGTTTGTATAGAAAAGTGAGTGTTATTGTAAAGAATAAAGAAAGTATAAACCAATGGGGAACCTTTATTACAACTCCTTTTATTAGTGAAAGTGAAGCCAAAATTAACGTTAAAACCAAAACTACAGGGAAAAATATTCAATTGGTAACTACCATTTTTGATGCAGAAGGAAATCAATTAGTAACAACTAAAACTTCTGAACAATTTAATGGTGAATTTGAGCAAAATTTAAAAGTAGAAAACCCAAAATTATGGAGCCCAGAGTCTCCGTATTTATATACAGCAATTTCTCAAGTTTTTGTTGAAAATGATTTAAAAGATGAAATAAAAACCACATTTGGTATTCGAAATATTAAATATGATGCTAAAAATGGTTTTAGCCTAAACGGAAAAGTTACCAAGTTTAAAGGCGTTTGCTTGCATCACGATCTTGGTCCGCTAGGCGCTGCAGTTAATAAGGCAGCTTTAAAACGTCAGCTTACTATTTTAAAAGATATGGGTTGTAATGCTATTAGAAGCTCTCATAATATGCCATCTTTAGAACAATTGGAATTATGCGATGAAATGGGCTTTTTGTTTTTAGCAGAGAGTTTTGATGAGTGGAAAAAACCAAAAGTTGAGAATGGTTATCATCGCTTTTTTGATGAATATGCAGAAAAGGATATTGTAAATTTAGTGCATGCAACCAGAAATCATCCAAGTATTGTTATG
>NZ_JBFHHX010000161.1:0-6531 GCF_041596795.1 Lutibacter sp. | reverse complement strand
AGGAATGCACAATATTGTAGAAAGACCAATTGCTGTAAACGGAGAAGTTGTAATTAGACCAATTATGTACGTTGCGCTATCTTATGATCATAGAATTATTGACGGAAGAGAATCTGTAGGATTTTTAGTAGCCGTAAAAGAAGCTCTTGAAAATCCAATTGAATTATTAATGGATAACAATCCTAAAAAAGCATTAGAATTATAAAGGGTAACCAACTTTATGATAGTAATGAAAAGCCTAAATGTAATGTTTAGGCTTTTTTTTATTTTTCATGATAAAAGTCATTTTTATTTAGACTAATTATAAATAGTTTTGTAACCAAAATTACATAACAATTAAATGAACAAATATTATTTACTAGTTTTAGTTCTTATAACTACATGCAATACTAGTATTTCTCAAACTGTGGAATCTTCAGCGGCAGTAACTAAAAACACACTTCAAATTGAAATTGAATCGTTGTACACAATACAAAAAGAAGATAATATTAAACTTACTTCCTGGAGTATACCAAGTGCGTTGTTTAGATTTGGAGTATTTAAGGGCATTGAAATTCAATTAAACACACCAATAATAAAAGAAAAATTATGGGAAGAAGATCATTTAATCCATTCTTTAAATAAGTTTGATGATATTCAAGTAGGTTTTTCAGTGAATTTATGGAGCCAGCAAAATTTAATCCCCGAAGCTTCAATAATGGTAAGAGCAATAGTTCCTACAGATTCTAAATTTACCTTTAATAGTTTTGGAAAAATTTGTTCCCTAAACTTTTCAAATTCCATTACAGAAAACCTAACATTAAATTACAACATTGGTTACGCCGTTGAAACAGATCAATCAAAATCTGGATTTTACATTGCTAATGTAAGTTATGAAGCCTCTAATAAAATTCACTTTTTTGTTGAAAATTTTGGAGATTTCAACAATTCGAAGTTAATTTCTCATAACCTAAATATAGGAGGTGGTTATAATTTTAGCGATAATTGTGCTTTTGATATTTCCGTAGCAAATGGATTAAACCATAATCTATTTTACGTTGGTGGAATTCTAACATATATTATAAATACAAAAAGAAATTAAAACTTAAATATTAACTTTTTTAAATACAAACATTTTGTACCATAGTCTATAATTGCTTTTCCCTTTTCTAAAATATCTGCTCCAATAATACCGTCAACCGCTTTTGCTTTATGCTCGGTTAATGCCGTATTTACGTGTGTTAAATCGAACAAAACCACATTAAAATTATTATAATTCCAATCTTTTATCCAAATACTATTTTCTGCAGATATTTTTGTATCCATTCCAACAGCACCTGCTCCTGCAGCTTTAGTATCAGAATCTTCAACATCTAAATTAAATTTTTCTGCTAATGAAAAATCTATACAAGAATTAGATGCACCCGTATCTAAAATAAATCGTCCGTTAACACCATTTAAAGTTGCTTTTAATTCAAAATGATTTGTGTTAATCTTTTTCAGTTTTATTATGGAATATCCTTTTCGTTTTAGAATTTTATCTAATTTCATGGTTCGTATATTTAAATCAAAATTAGTCTTTTTTTTAAAAGTTATTTACTTTTCAACTTTCAAACTTTAAATTACTTTTGCTAAATGATAATTACAGATACACACGCACATTTATATAGCGAACAATTTAATGACGATAGAACAGCAATGGTACAACGCGCCATTGAACTTGGAGTTACTCGCTTTTTTATACCAGCAATAGATTCTACCTATTACAATGCAATGTTAGATTTAGAAGCCTCATTTCCGCAAAATATATTTTTAATGATGGGTTTACATCCAACACATGTAAAAGAAAATGTAGAAGAGGAATTAGCTTTTGTAAAAAAATGTTTAGATACACGTAATTTTTATGCGATTGGAGAAATTGGAATTGATTTATATTGGGATAAAACGCTATTAAAAAAGCAACAACACGCTTTTAAAACCCAAATAAACTGGGCAAAAGAAAAAAATTTACCAATTATTATTCATTGCAGAGATGCTTTTGACGAAATTTTTGAAGTTTTAGAAGAAGTAAAAGACGATAAACTATATGGAATATTTCATTGCTTTTCAGGAAATTTAGAACAGGCAAAAAAAGCAATTTCTTACAATATGAAATTAGGTATTGGTGGAGTTGTAACTTTTAAAAACGGAAAAATAGACCAGTTTTTAAGTGAAATTCCTTTAACTAATATTGTTTTAGAAACTGATGCGCCCTACTTGGCTCCTACTCCATTTAGAGGAAAAAGAAACGAAAGTAGTTATATTACCAAAGTTGTTACTAAATTAGCTGAAATATACAATGTAAGCGAACAAGAAATTGCTGAAATAACCACAAAAAATTCAAAAGACATTTTTGGAATCTAAAGAAACTACATATTACAAAACACCTATTGGAATTGCCGAAATTATTGGTGACGAACATGGGATATGTGAGATAACTATTTTAGATGAAGAAGTTAAAATACCAAAAAAAATACCAAAAGTTTTACAGGATTGTATTCAACAGTTAGATGAATATTTTGAAGGAAAACGTACCCAATTTACTGTAAAATTAAACCCAGAAGGAACTGAATTTCAAAAAAAAGTTTGGAATGAACTATTAAATGTTCCTTTTGGCAAAACCATTTCTTACATAGAGCAATCTAACAACTTAGGAAATACTAAAGCTATACGGGCAGTTGCTTCTGCCAATGGAAGAAATCCAATTTGGATTTTAATTCCTTGTCATAGAATTATTGGTAAAAATGGTTCATTAACAGGGTATGCTGGTGGAATTTGGCGAAAAAGATGGTTGTTAGATCACGAAAACCCTCCAGCACAACAATCCTTATTTTAAACTAATTTTACACAAACTACTTTAGTTTAAAATGAAAAGAGCTTTTTTTTTATGGTTTTTATTAATGAGCATAATTAGCAATGCTCAAAATGAAACATCTAACATTCGTAAAAAAACTTTTTTAGTTAAAAACGATTCAATTCTAATAGATTCTGTAAGTATTACACCTTTAAACTTTAAAGTTTTTTCAGAAGATTTAGTAGAAATCGATACTGCTAAATACACTATAGATTTTACCAATTCATTATTAATTTTCAATAATTCTAATGAGCAAAAATTTACAAATATCACTGTTCAATTTGTTCCTTACCCAAATTTTTTAACTAAAAAATATTTCAAATTCGATAAAAATTTAATTGTTCCAAAATCTACTTCAGAAACAAAGTTATATAGTTTGTCTTCCAACCAATCTAAAGCAGCATACAAACCTTTTGAAGGCTTAAATACAACAGGAAATATAACAAGAGGGCTAACGGTTGGAAATAACCAAAATGGCGTTACAAGTTCTACTTTAGATTTACAAATTGAAGGAAAATTATCTGATAAAGTAACACTAAAAGCATCTATAATAGATACCAACTTACCTATTCAAGAAAGTGGTAACACCTATAAATTAAACGAATTTGATCGGGTTTTTATTGAACTTTCCAGCAACACTTGGCAAATAAACGCCGGTGATATTTATTTAAATAATTATGGCACTTCATTTTTAAATTTTAACAAAAAAGTATCTGGTCTTTCGGTAAATGCAAAAATTGAAAACGATGATTCTGAAATAAATTTACAAGCATCGGGTGCTATTGTAAAAGGAAAATACAAAAAATATGAATTTACCGGAGAAGAAGGAAATCAAGGTCCTTATAGTTTATCGGATTTAGACAATACTTATATTTTAATTTTATCAAACACCGAACAAATTTATGTAAATGGTATTCAAATAAAAAGAGGAGAAGAAAACGATTATGTTATTGATTATAATACCGCAGAAATTACATTTTCTACAACCTATCCTATAACTGCAAATATGCGAATTACAGCAGAATACCAATATACAGATGAGGTGTATACACGTTTTGTAACGTACAATAATGTTTCGTATAAATCGGATAAACTTACAGTTAGTGGTTACTTTTATAATGAAAATGACTTAAAAAACCAGTCTTTAGAACAAGATTTGTCCGATGAACAAAAACAAATATTAGCCAATGCCGGAAACAATGAAGATTTAATGGTAACGCCATCTGCCTATGTAGATACGTATTCTGAAAATAAGATATTATATAAAAAAACATTGTCAGGATCTAATGAAATTTATGAATATTCAACCAATGAAACAGATGAGTTATATAATGTTTCATTTACCTATGTAGGTGAAAACTTGGGAGATTACAATCTGCTAGATGTAATTGCTTTTGGTAAAATATACGAATATGCTGGCGAAAATTTAGGAGATTACAACCCTATTACTCAGTTAATTGCGCCAAATAAATTACAAATTGCCGTTTTTAAAGCTTCATACAACCCTTCAAAAAAAACTAATTTAAATGTAGAAACAGCTTTCAGTAACAACGATAAAAATTTATTTTCTACTATTGATGATAACGAAAATCAAGGGTTTGCAACAAAATTAGGTTGGGAACAACTGCTAGTTCAAAAAAAATGGAATTTAAAAAGCACACTAAATTTTAATTTTATTAATAATAGGTTTACAAGTATTGAAACTATTCAGCCCGTTGAATTTAATAGAGATTGGAATGTGGAAACTATTGATGGAACTCAAAAATTATTGAATACTTCATTACAATTATTTAAACAAAACCAAAAAATAATTTATGAGTTTGAAAACTTGGAATTTGGGAGTTCTTTTCAAGGAAATAAACATCGCCTCTACGGTAACATAACTAAAAAAAACATAGATATTACCTTTAACAACAGCATATTAAACAGTGAATCTTTAGAGGAAAATACTGTATTCTTAAAAAATGCTATCAGTATAAAATATCGTAAAAATAAAAGTTGGTACGGGGTTTTATACAATTCAGAAAACAATAAACGAACTGCAATTGAAACAAATACTCTTTCAAGTGTTAGTCATAAATTTAATGAGTACGAAGCTCTTTTTGGCATTGGAGATTCTACTAAAGTTTACAGTCAATTTGGTGTAAATTTTAGCACAACAGACAGTATACAAAACAACCAGTTTACACAAGTAAATAATGCCAAAACCTATTATATAAAATCTACATTAATTAATACAAAAACCGCTAATTTAAATACGTACATAAATTATAGAAAAGTAAGTAATTTAAATTACAACGATGAAGAATCTTTAAACTCTAAAATTATTTATCAGCAACAATTATTTAATCAGTTATTAAATTTTAGTACAACATACCAAACACTTTCCGGGAATATATCGCAACAAAATTATACGTACTCACAAACCGAAGTTGGACAAGGTTATTACACTTGGATAGATTATAACAGTAACGGAATTAAAGAGTTAGATGAATTTGAAATTGCCCAATTTTCAGATCAAGCATCATACTTACGCATTATATTACCAACAGTAGAATATATTGCTACACATCAAAATAAATTTTTACAGTCAATTTCTTTAAATCCGCAACAATGGTCATCAAAAAAAGGAATAAAAAAATTGATTTCATATTTTTACAATCAATCCGTTATTTTAATTGATAACAATCAGAAAAAAACCGATCAATTTAACTTAAACCCTTTTGATGTTACAAATGATAATTTATTAGCTTTAAACTTTAACCTTAACAATAGTCTGTATTTTAACAAGGGGAAAAAACGCTATTCCACCACTTATAATTATATAAATTCTCAAACCAAAAGCACTACTATTATTGATGATTTAAGAAACGATTTAAAATTGCACAAAATCTCTTTTGAACATAAATTAGGTGACTTTTGGTTGTTAAATTTTGAAGTAAGCGATACTAAAAACAGCACCAACTCATTAAATTATACCAGTAAAAATTACGAACTTCATAATACTTCCATTTATCCTAAACTAAGTTATTATTACAGTGATGCCATTTATTTCTCAGTTTTATTTGAACAAAAAAATAAGAATAATCAAATAGAAAGTTTTGAATCTTTAAATCAACAAAAAGTTGGTTTTGAAACAAATTATTCTAAAAAAGACAGCTATTTATTAAAAGCAGAAATAAATTTATTTAACAACAAGTTTACCGGAGACAGTAATTCATCTGTAGGTTACCAAATGCTTGAAGGATTACAATCTGGAAAAAATTATACCTGGAGTATTTTATTTTATAAAAAACTAAATGCTTTTTTAAATTTAAACTTAAATTATTTAGGACGAAAAAGTGAAACATCTACAACAATACATACTGGCACCATTCAATTAAAAGCAATATTTTAAAAATATTTTACAATAGTTTAATGGTTGTATAGTATATTTGATAAAACTTAAAATAATTATCTATGAAAAAACTTCTAATATTTTTAGTGTTATCAACTATAAGTTACACATCTTTTGCTCAAAACGAAACTGACCCAAATGAATTAAAAATTAACATGTCTAACCTTATAGGTTTTAAATGGCTAGATGTTGGTTATGAGCGAATTTTGAATGAAGAATCTTCACTTGGTTTTAGTACAGTTATTAGTCTAGATCACACCGT
>NZ_JBFHHX010000160.1:0-6728 GCF_041596795.1 Lutibacter sp. | reverse complement strand
TCATCTAAATCATCGTCATCTGCAACATCATTATCTTTATAATCATCAGTATCATCGTCGTCGTCAATATCTAAATCGTCATCATCCACGCCTAAACTTGCTTTAATATCAACATCTTTTACGTCAATATCTAAATCATCGCTAATTACAATATCATCATCCTCATCTTCCTCATATCTATCCATAGAATCTACTAATTCATCACTTATTTTTACCAAATAAATAGTATCTTCTGTTCTTACTTCAACAGCTTCTACATATTGACCTTTTGGGTTAGTAAAATGAATTACATCTCTAATTCCATATCCATCAGGAAATTTTTCAACCAATAAATTTAAAATTTCTGGTGTTAACTTTTTATAATCTACTATTATTCTCTTCAAAACTAAACGCTTATAAATTAGACTTTAAGAAGATATTTACTAAAATAAACACCTTCCTATTTTGGTCAAATATAAAAAAATATTTTAATTGAAAAATAAAATTAACTAGCCTAAATGTTTTTTTTTATTAATGATGTTTTATAACATTTTAAGTGTATTTATCTCCATTTCGGTTAAATGCCTCCAATGCCCTCTTGGCAAGTCTTTTTTAGTTAACCCCGCAAATAAAACTCTATCTAACTTTACTACGTTATAATTAAAATGTTCAAATATTTTACGTACTATTCTGTTTCTTCCTGAATGAATTTTTACTCCAATTTCAGTTTTTGGTTCATTTAAAATGTAAGAAATTTCATCAACAATAACTTTTCTATCTTCCATCATAAATCCTTCGGCAATTTTTTGAAGATCTGCCATTGTTAACTTTTTATCTAATGAAGCGTGGTATAACTTTTGAATTCCAGATTTTGGATGTGTTAATTTTTTAGCCATTTCACCATCATTGGTAAACAATAAAAGTCCGGTAGTATTTCTGTCTAACCTTCCAACTGGATAAATACGTTCTTTTGATGCATTTGCAATTAATTCCATTACAGTTTTGCGTCCTCTATCATCATCCATTGTAGTAATAAAGTTTTTAGGCTTATTTAAAAGTACGTATCTTTTTTTCTCTGGATTAATTAAAGAACCATCAAATTTAACCTCATCCGTTGGCATAACTTTGTAACCCATTTCTGTTACTACCTTACCATTAACCATAGCACTACCAGCACTAATATATACATCTGCTTCTCTACGGGAACAAATTCCTGCATTTGCAATATATTTATTTAGGCGAATTCCATCACTATCATTACTTTTAGAAGTTGATGCTTTAGGCTTATCTGTAGATTTATCGGTGAATTTTCTTTTTGAATCAAATTTCTTTTTAGAAAAATTTTGAGCACCTCTATTATCATCTGAATCGGAAGATTTTCTGAAAGTTTTAGATTTTGAACTATCTGAATATTTTCTAGTTCCGTTTGATTTATTTGTTGAAGATTTTTGAGGACCTTTTTTCCCTTGGTGTCGTCCTCCCGACGAGTTTTTACTTGAATTCATTATTTTGTATTTTTTGCAAAAGTAGATTTAATTATTTTACTTCTTCAAAAAAAACACAGTTATTTTAATAAAATTCTTTCTAAAATTATAGAGTAATCAATTAATGCTAAACTACATACACCTGCAACAATTAAAAATTTAATTAATAAATGAAGTAATATGTAATTGCGTTTATTTTTAACCAACCACAATAGCATTATAAAAAAACCTAATATTATTACCGATCCGTAAAAATAATACTTCATACCACCAATTTCAGGATATTTAAGTAGAAAATATATAGGGTTTAATGTTAAAACACATAAAAAAGTAATTAAAATTTTAGTGAATTTTTCTCCATACTTAACAGGAATGGTTTGATAATTTTGAGTAAAATCTCCTTTAATTTTTTCTAAATCTTTAATTAATTCTCTTATCAATAAAATGAAAAATAAAAAAGCTGCGTGTGTAAATATTATTTCAGAAAAGTTTTTATAGTACACAAAAATGGCAAAAAATGGCAGTATTGCTAAAATTGCTGCGGAAAATAGTCCGGTAAGTGGATACTTTTTTAATTTGTGAGAATAAAACCAAATTAGAAAAATGTATACCGAAAAAAACAATGCAGCTCTCCACGAAACTAAAAACCCAAAGCAAACTCCTAAAAAATTTAAAAAAAAGTAAATTCTTAATTTTATTTTTTGACTAACTATACTGTCTATTTTAGATTTTATGGGTTTGTTTATTTTATCAGCTCCAGAATCATAAAAATTATTAATAATATAACCAGAGGCAATTACACACATTGTTGCCAATACAATAAAATATAAGTCTAAATCTAATAATACATGTCTTAAAGATTTCTCTGGAGAAAAAATAAATAAAGATGCCAAATATTGGGCAATAACAATTAACAAAATGTTATAGCCACGCACCACCGAAAATAAACTCAACACTTTAATATAAAGCGGTACGTTTTTTTTGGAATTATTTTTTGAAATTTCTAGTAAATCCATGAGTCATCCATAAAATTTAATTTTATTAAACTTTATTTCTATTTTTAGGTATAAAATTAAAATCTATAAACTAATTCTAGCTTATAATCTTTTAAAATTTCTTGTGTCTTTTTGAAGTTTTTAGTGAAACCTAAAATATAACCACCTCCACCTGAGCCACACAATTTCAAATAATAATCATTAGAATCTATTCCTTGTTGCCAAATAGTATGAAAAGGTTGTGGAATCATTGGTTTAAAATTATCAAAAGCAACTTTTGACAATTGTTTTACATTTCCAAACAAAGATTTTACATTTCCGTGTAAAAAATCATCAATACAAGCATCGGTATATTTTGCAAAATCTTCGTTTAACATTTTTCTGAAACCTTCATTTTTCATTTTATTCATAAAAATGTTAATCATCGGTTCCGTTTCACCAACAATTTCAGAATCTAACAAAAATACAGCACCTCTTCCTTTCTTTTGAGAAGGAATTCCTGTAGCCTCTAAATTATCTTTTGAATTGATTAAAATTGGTAAACTTAAATAGGAATTTAAAGGATCTAAACCCGAACTTTTTCCGTGAAAAAACGATTCCATTAAAGAAAATGTTTCTTTTAATATTAACAATTTATCGCGAGTTAAGTTTTCTAAAACCGTAATTTTATTGTTGGCATATTTATCATACACAGAAGCAACTAAAGCACCTGAACTTCCAACTCCATAACCTTGCGGAATACTTGAATCAAAATACATGCCTTCATCAATATCGGTTTTAAACTCATCAAATCTAAAATTAATTAAGTCCTTACTATCTAAGTTAATTAAGTAATTATAAAATCTTTGTAGATTGAAATTTGATTTTTGAGAAGCCTCGGTAAGTTCTTCAGATTTTTTTAAAGCACCCTGATACGTATTGTACGGAATTGCCAACCCTTTGGAATCTTTTATAATTCCATATTCTCCAAAAAGTAAAATTTTCGCGTAAAAAAGCGGTCCTTTCATAATTATTCAAATTGAAAATTGACAATTGTTAATTGTCAATTATTTTAATTTTGTTGTTTTAATAATGCTAATTAAGAGCTTTAAAAGTTCTTTTATATTTTCTTGAACACTTAAATATTCACTTTCACTTAAATAATCCGTTTCTTTCAATAAATCAATCCAATACTCACTTTCATTTGCCTCTTTAAGTGCAACTGAAAGTTTGTGAACAAAGTCTGCCGTACTTTCTGCATGCTCAGATTCTCTAACCAAGGCACCAATACTAGTTCCAGAACGCAACAATTGCTTTGAAATAATAAATTCTTTTTTTTCTTGAGTTAAGAATTTATATAAATTCACAATACGAATCGAAAACAAAAAACTTTTAGTTTTAACAACATTTTCCTTTTTCATTATCAATTGCTAATTATCCATTTTCAATTGTTTTGCCCCATGTCCAATTCTGTCGCAAATATAATGATTTTCCTGACAAAATTGAATTAACTCGTTTATTATAAAATTATTAACAGTTTCTTTTTCGGCTTCTGGAAACAATACATGCACGTTTGCACCGGCATCTAACGTAAAGCAAATGTTACTTTTTGTTACTGCTCTGTACTCCCAAATTTTATTAATTATTTTTAAGGTATTTGGTTTCATTAAAATAAAATAAGGGTTACTTGTCATCATCATAGCGTGTAAGCTCAACGCTTCACTTTCCACAATTTCAACAAACTTTTTTAAATTACCATTTTGAAGCACTTCACTTATTTTTGAAATATTATTATTGGCTTGCTGAAAACGTTGTTGTGCATACGGATGATTGTACATTAATTGATGTCCAACAGTACTTGAAACCTGTTTTTCACCTTCATCAACTAATAAAATGGTATCATGATAATTTTTAAAATTTTCGTGCACTTTATACGGAAATTTTACACCAAATAAATTAGAGCTCCCTTCAACTTCAGTATGTTTTCCCCAAACAATTAATTCTCCTTCAATACTTCTGCAAGCACTTCCCGATCCTAAACGCGCTAAAAACGATGCTTTTTTATTAAAATATTCTTCAGAAATACTTGGATTTAACTCTTTCTCCAAACTCATTACACACAATGCCAAAGCGCTCATTCCGCTCGCTGAAGAGGCAATTCCACTACTATGAGGAAATGAATTTCTAGATTTTATTACAAATTCATACTCCTTCAAAAAAGGAACATATTTTTCTATTCGTTCAAAGAATTTTTGAATTTTTGGTTTAAAATCATTCATTTTTTCTCCTTCAAAGTAGATTTCAAAATTAAATGAATTCACGTCATGCTGAACTTGTTTCAGCATCTCATTATGCGAACCTGCACTTCGACTCCGCTCAGTGTCCAACTTTATAAACTCCAACGTTGTTAGAGTAAAACAAGCATCTAACGTAAAACTTATTGAAGTATTTTCTGGTAACTGCGGTTCTTGCTTTCCCCAATATTTAACCAATGCAATGTTGCTAGGTGTTTTCCAAGTTACACTTCCTTTAGAAGCTTTTGATGTTTCAAAATTTGATAAAATAAAGTCGGTTTCAGTCAAAACAAAAATTTTAAGCAAATATAACTATTTTAGATATGAGATATTAGATTTAAGGAGCAAGATTTACCATTTTTAGCACATCAAATTTAATAAACTTAAAAAATATTTTTTTTAAACTCTATACTTGCCTTTTTAGTTATTTTTGTTCTCATGAAAATTAAAAAGGCTTTTATTTTATTAAATGGCTCGGAGCCATCAGTTTTTCCTAATTTATCTGAATATGATATTGTTTGCGCCATTGATGGTGCTTACAACCATTTTGAAAAAAATAATATTTTTCCCGATTTAGTTACGGGTGATTTTGATTCTATTAACACAATTCCAAATACGGTTGAAGTTGTAAATACGCCTGATCAAAATTATACCGATTTTGACAAAGCATTACTTATTTTAAAAGAACGTGGCTATTTTCATATTGATGTTTACGGCGGAAGCGGCAAAGAGCACGACCATTTTTTAGGAAATATAAGCACCGCTATTCAATGGAAAAACACCCTTAAAATTACTTTTTTTGATGATTTTGGAACGTATTTTTTTATTGAAAAAAGTTTCGAAATTAACAATATTAAAAACAGAACTATTTCATTAATTCCTTTACCAACTGCAACTAATATTTCAACAAAAGGACTTAAATACGCATTAAAAAATGAAGATTTAATGTTTGGAGAACGTATTGGAACACGAAATAAAGCAAGTGAAAATACTGTTGAGATTTCTTTTGAAACTGGAAATTTATTAATTTATATCAGTAATAAATAATTGTATTTTGAATAGAAAACTAAAACTTATTTGGGATTTTAAAGGGCCAACTTCACAAAAAATAGCAGAGCACCACTGTATTCACCTGAAAGAATTTGCTGCAATTGAAAAATTACATTTTTACGAAGTAGATTTCACCATAATTTCTGAAATGCACACCATAGCATTTATAACAGTTGATGAAATTGATATGAAAACATACAGAGATGCGCTAAAACCACATAGAGGGCAATTGGCTGTGTAATTCTATCATCCGTCATTCTGAACTTGATTCAGAATCTCATTCTACAAAATATCAAACATTATGATAACCTGAACTAAATTCAGAATGACGGTTCAAACAAATTTTAATTCCCAACTGAATTTGCAACAATCCAACCGCTAGTCCAAGCATTTTGGAAATTAAATCCGCCAGTTAAAGCATCAATATTCAACACTTCTCCAGCAAAAAACAAATTAGCGTGTAACTTACTTTCAAAGCGTTTAAAATTTATTTCTTTCAAATCTACTCCTCCAGCAGTTACAAATTCATCTTTAAAAGTGCTTTTACCAGTTACTTTAAAAATACTTTGTGTTAGTTGTTTCGATAAATCTTCTAGCTGTTTATTGGTTAATTGTGCCCATTGTGCTTCTGCAGAAATTTCAGCAGCTAGCACAAATTTTTCCCACAATCGTTTTGAAATTTCTTCAAAAACGGAGCGTAAAACAATTTGTTTTTTAGATTGTTGTTGACGTTCCTTTTTCAAAATCTCCAAAACCGATTCTTGTTTTTTAGCCAACCAATTTACTTCAATTTCAAAATTGTACCCTTTTTCAAACAATTCCAATGCTCCCCAAGCCGATAACTTTAAAATTCCAGGACCGCTTAAACCCCAATGCGTTATTAATAAAGGTCCTTCTTCTGCTAATTTTGAATTCAACACTTTTACAGTAGCTTTTGGAACCGAAAT
>NZ_JBFHHX010000159.1:0-6808 GCF_041596795.1 Lutibacter sp. | reverse complement strand
TTACATCTTCTGGAATACTCATTCCTACAGCTTCAACCTCTAAAAAAAAGGACTCTCCTTCAATAACTTTCAATGATTTATTTAAAATAACAAAGGTAAACGGCGCAGGTTGTTCAAATTGCGTACTATGCTGAATAACTCGTTTAAAACTATCATTAAAAACATTTATATTTCCAGTAATATATACAACACACCAAACCAACAATGGAATAACCGTATATTTTAAATATTTTCGATTTTTGTTAAAATCAACAGCCCGTACAAAAGGTATTGGTTGTAATTCTAAAGATTTTTGCTCAATACTTGCTTCAATTAATTCAGAATTCTCATTAAATTCTTTTAACTGCAACATATTCAGCAACTTATCACTTACTTCAGGAAAATATTTACCAATTATTTTTGACGCTTCAAATTCTGAAATACCTTTTTTTATACCAGTTAACTTAAAAATTGGAAGAAATATATATTTAACAAGCAGTGCGAGTTCTACCAACACAAAAAGCCAAAATAAAACCGTTCTATAAAAAGGTTTTAACCACAGTAAATACTCAATAAAAAGTGTAAAAAGAAAATATAACAAACCAATAGTAAAAAACAACAATAATCCTTTTATAAGTTCATTTATATAAAACTTCCTTATAAATTGCTGTAATTTTGTTTGTATATGTTTAAAATTATTCAAGTGGTTACTTTTAACTATTTAACGCTAAAAATAACTAAAATTAGATTAAAGCCGTACAATTTTTTCCTTTATAGCATATAAAACCAATCCAATACGTGTTTTAGCATTCAATTTTTCAAATAGCGCCTCTCTGTAATTTTCTACAGTTTTAGGGCTTAAACACATTTCATCGGCAATATCTTTGTAAGTTCTTTCGGAACACGCCAATTTTAGAAATTCTAATTCTCGTTCTTTTAAATTTATGGAAGATTTCTTTTCATTTATAGAAACTGAATTCAACAATGTATTCGTCACATTTTCAGTGTAATAAAAACCATTTTTATATACTTCTGAAATTGCATGATGCAAAATTTTTGGATGAATATCTTTTAACAAATATCCTTTTGCTCCTGCACGTAACATTTGTAAAATAGTAACTTCATCGCACTCCATAGATAATGCCAAAACTTTAACCGATGGTTTATTATCTTTAAGCCAATGAGTAGCTTCTATTCCATTCATCTCTGGCATTTTAATATCCATTAAAACAACATCGGGTGTTGTGCTATTTTCAGAAAAATAAGCTACCAATTCTTTACCGTTATTTAAAACTTTAATCACATTAAACTCCTCATAATTAGACACTAATCCAAATAATGCCTGTGAAAATAGCATATGATCATCTACAATAACAATATTAATTTTTTTCATTTAATTTATTTTTCGCAACAAATGTACAATTTAGTTCCTTGATTAACTGATGAATTCAACTCAATATCGGCTCCAATTAGTTTACCTCTACTTTTCATATTTAATAAACCAATACCAGTATGATTTTCCTTATCCTCAATATTAAAACCAATTCCATTATCAACAGCACTAATAGTTAGTTTATTTTGATCAAAAGTTAGTGTAACATCTAAATTTTTGGCTTTAGAGTATTTTAAAGAGTTATTACAAAATTCTTGTAAAATTCTAAATAAAATAATTTCTTTTTCGTTTGATAATACAAAAGGTTCATTTATAATACTTAAGGATGCCTTAATTACTTTTAAACGATTAAATCGTTCAATTTCAAGTGAAATAGAATCTAACAAACCTTTATTTTTAATAGTTTCAGGATTTAAAGATTTAGCCAAACCTCTAAGTTCATCCAAACTTTTACCAATAATATCTCCTGTTTCCTGAATTTTAATTTGAGCCTCTTCTGGAACACTCATTTGAAGAATATTTAACTGCATTTTTGCAACTGATAGCAATTGCCCAACATTGTCATGAATTTCCCAACTAATATTTTGCAATGCCTGCTCCTGAATTTCAGATTTAGATTTTGTTATTTCCTCATCAAAACGTAGCTGTGTTTCACGTTGTTTTAATAAATAAGCTGTTTTTTTTTGCTGAAAATAAAAAAAGAAAACAATTAACGTAATAGCTAAAATTAATACGATAATAGTAGTTATTAAAACCAATAGTTGTATTTCTGTTTGACCCATAATTAATTATTAAACTCTTTTTTACTTAAAACAAAACCCGTAATAAAGCATAAACTTAATATTATATTGGCACCAAAAATTATATACTCAAAAATTCCTTGCCAATCAATTAATTCACCAATAACAAATACTGGAAGTAAAACTACATTAAAAATTAAAACACCTAAACTTATCCAAAAAAATAAGGATTTTTGAATGTTAATAATCTTATCACTATTTAACATTTCAGCAAAATATATAATAACGGAAAACACCACAAATAACTGACCAGCCATCCAGGTATAAACAAAATATTCTTTAGTATAATTTAAATAAACAAATTGTAATCCAAAAAAAACTAAATAAACACTTATTAAACTAAGTAGTATTCTCTTTCTTATTCTATTATTTACCTTATAAAAATAAAATAATAAATAAAATAAAGCATTTAAAAAATACCATGAATTATAAATAATAATTGCTCTAATTCTAAATCTTTCAATAGTATATCTAGATACTAATTCTGTTAAAAACGAATATACTAAAAAGCCCATCCACCATTTTAAAAGAACACTATGTTCATATTTTTTAAAATGATAAAAACCTACAATTAGTATTATTGTATAAAAACCAATATAACTGTATTCTATAAACAATTGTATTTCTTTATTAAATTATTGAGGATAAACTGCTGATGGTGGATAACCTAAACCACCTCCATTTAAACCATCTATATCAGTAATATCAGAATTATCACCTCCTACTTTACCTTTTAATTTTTCATTTTTTTGCGTAGGTACAATAAATACAGTAGTTAAATCTTTTTTAGTACCTTCTTTTTCAGAATTATTATAGGCTCCAAAATAAACTCTTAAACCAGTAACATCAATTTTTTTAAGTTTCCCTTGTTCTTCAACATACGCTATATATTCTTTTAACTCATCTAGAGAAAACCAACTAGAAACAGCATCGTTTTTACCAATAGCACTGTCAATAGCTTTAGAACGCGTTTTAACAAAATTCTGATTTAATTTTTTAGCTTCTTCAAAAGTAATTTTCTTCATTTTTATAATTTTTAAATAAAAGCATAAAGTTAAACTTTTCAAACAAACAATTTATAAAATAATTTTAGGGGATAAATCCCCTAGTAAAAAACGGATTTTACCTTGCTAAAAAAACAGATAACACACATACTTTTGAACCAAAGTAATTTTTATAGAATAATGTTTAGTAAGGATATCAATTCGAATAAAGTAAAATTTTTTATTATTTGCTTTTTTGTACTGCTTATTATGAGTTTAAATTTTTACATTCTAACCAATGTAATTAAAAACTCTCAACCAGCATACAAAATTGAAAGAACAATAAAAGTTTAATTACTGTTTAAAACCAACGTGTGTCCCCACATTAATTTACTAATTCTTTAAATATTTTAAAGGGTACTAAAATCTATTTATTGGGCAGATTTTGAAAAGGTTGCTAACAAGCAACCTTTTTTTTATAATAAAATATGCCTATTTATTCTTATAAATTATCTTTGCACTCTAAAACTCAATAAAAATGGATAATGTAAGAGTGCGTTTTGCTCCAAGTCCTACTGGACCTTTACATATTGGTGGTGTTAGAACCGCCCTTTTTAATTACTTATTTGCTAAAAAAAATAATGGAACTTTTATTTTAAGAATAGAAGATACCGATCAAACTAGGTATGTTTCAAATGCTGAACAATATATAATTGATGCCTTAAATTGGTGTGGAATTCCTTTTGATGAAGGTCCAAATAAAAACGAAAAATTTGGTCCATATCGTCAATCAGAACGTAAAGAAATTTATAAAAAATACGCCGAAGAATTAATAGCTAAAGGTAAAGCATATTATGCTTTTGATACTGCAGAAGAATTAGATTTTCACAGAGAAGATCACGAAAAAAAAGGAAAAACCTTTATTTACAACTGGCATAACAGAGCAAAATTAACCAACTCTATTTCTTTATCAACACAAGAAGTTGAAAGCAGAATTGCCGCTGGTGAAAAATATGTTGTGCGTTTTAAAATGTATGAACCTGAAATTGAGGGAGTAAAAGAAACAATTACAACCAACGATTTAATTAGAGGTGAAGTTACTTTTAAACGTGAAATTTTAGATGACAAAATTTTATTTAAAAGCGATGGAATGCCAACCTATCATTTAGCAAATATTGTTGATGACCATTTAATGGAAATTACACACGTTATACGTGGTGAAGAATGGTTGCCATCAGTTCCTTTACACATTGCTTTGTATGAAGCTTTTGGTTGGAAAGCTCCAGAATTTGCACATTTACCACTTATTTTAAAACCAGTTGGTAAAGGAAAACTAAGCAAACGCGATGGTGATAAATTAGGTTTTCCGGTGTTTCCATTAGAGTACAAAAACGCAGAAACCAACGAAATATCTAGAGGTTATAAAGAAGATGGCTATTTTGCTGATGCTTTTATAAATATGTTGGCTTTATTAGGATGGAATCCAGGAACTGAACAAGAAATTTTTACACTTGAAGAACTTTCAAAAGTATTTGATTTAGCGCGAGTTAGTAAAAGTGGTGCAAAATTTAGTCCAGATAAAACAAAATGGTTTAATCAACAATATATGATGCAAAAATCTGATGACGATTTAGCTGATTTATATACCGATATTTTAAAAGAAAAAGGAATTACAAAAGATAAAAATTACATTACTAAAGTAGTGTCACAAATTAAAGAACGTGCAACTTTTGTAAATGATTTTTGGGATTTAAGCGATTACTTTTTTCAAGCTCCAACTGTTTACGATGAAAAAGCAGTAGCTAAAAACTGGAAAGAAGACACTTCAGATTTAATGAAAGAATTAATTTCAATTATAGAATCGGTTTCAGATTTTACATCTATAAATATAGAAAACACTGTAAAAGAATGGATTACAAGTAAAGAAATTGGTTTTGGAAAAGTAATGCAACCTTTTAGGTTAAGTTTGGTAGGTGCAATGAAAGGTCCTCACCTATTTGACATTGCCGAAATGATTGGTAAACAAGAAACTATTGCTAGATTAGAAAAAACTATCAAAACATTTTAAAAAAAAGGGAGCAAATTAAATTGCTCCCTTTTTTATTTATATCCTTCAATGTCAATTCTCACATTGTAATCTTTTAAAGCATCTTTATATTTTTCAGGTTCAAAAGTACTTCTGCTAAATTCTAATTTTCGATCATTACGCATTTTAATATGTTTAATAGAGCGTAAAAAACGACGCATATCGTTTAACGAAGATAAAATTAACCCCGGAACTTTTACGGTATTTCCACTTTCATCCTTAGCAACCATAGAAAAATAAGATGAATTACAATGCTTTACAACACCCGTTCTAATATTTTGAGATTCTACTCTAATTCCTACAACCATTGAAGATCTACCCACATAATTAACTTTTGCACGTAAGGTTAACAACTCTCCTACTTCAATAGAATTTAAAAAATCTACCCTGTTTACAGAAGCTGTTACACAATACTGTCCAGAAAACTTAGAAGCAGATGCAAACGCCGCTTTATCCATTAATGATAGAATAAATCCACCGTGAATTTTACCACTAAAATTAGAATGTGATGGCAACATTAATTCAGTTAAAATAATTTCTGAATCTTCAGGTTTTTTAAAATATGTCATATAAAAAATGCTATTTTTAAAGTAAAAATAGCATTTAATTTAACATTTTTAATATTAAAATAAAATTAATCTAACTCTTTTAATATACGCTCTGGAGTAATTGGTAGTATATTTACACGTGCTCCACAAGCATCAAATACAGCATTAGCAATAGCTCCACCAACGCAAATTATAGCAGGTTCTCCTCCACCTTGTGGTTTAGAATCCATTTTATCTATAAAAACACATTCAATTTTAGGTGTAGTAGAAAACTTAGTAATTGTGTAACTATTAAAGTTTCTAGCTTTTAATTTTCCACCATTAAATTTAATTTCTTCATACAAAGCATAACCTAAACCCATAGTAATTCCACCTTCGGTTTGTACAGTTGCACCATGCGGATTTACAACTTGTCCCATATCCTGAGCACAAACCATTTTAATTGGTGTTACTATTCCAGTTGTTTTATCTACATACACTTCTGCAATAATTGCAACCATAGTTCCTGCATCTTCACCTAAGGCAATTCCGTAACCATAACCATCTTTTTTAGGACGATTCCAATTAAATGTTTCAGCAGCTAATTTTAAGGTTGCTTTCATATCCTCATTTTTTAAATTATTTAATCTAAAATCTAAAGGATCTATACCTACTTTAAAAGCCATTACATCAATATGAGATTCACGTGCAAATGTTGTTGAATTATTACCTGGAGCACGCCAAGCACCAGTTCCAAAAATATGAACATTGTTATCGTTAAAAATTTGAGTTTTATTATGTGGAATATCATAAAATAATGACGTTCCGCGTGTTCCAGCGCAATAAATATCAAACTCCCATAAATTTAATTTACCATTTTCATCAACTCCAGAATTAACTTTTACCAATGCAGCTGGCCTAAATCTATCGTACAAAAACTCTTCTTTTCTACTCCAAACCAATTGTATAGGTTTTCCACAAATTTTAGCAATTTTTGCAGCTTCAATAGCTTGTTGATTGTAAATTTTTCCTCCAAAACC
>NZ_JBFHHX010000158.1:0-6817 GCF_041596795.1 Lutibacter sp. | reverse complement strand
TCCAACTTCTATTGACTGTTCTATAACTTTTCCTTTACCTTCTAGCTTTACTTTTAACCCTAAATTTTCAAGTAAAGGAATGGCGTCCATTGCCGCCATTCCTTTTACATTTGGGATTGAATTAAGTGCTTTATTTGAATTTGTATAGTATGAATTATAGTTGTTTTCAACTCCTTTAAAAATTGGCATGCGTTTGTTTACCTTGTTAATTGTATGATTTGAAGTGTAAATTTTTTGAGCAATATCTTTAAAAACTGGACCTGCTACATCCGCTCCATAAAAACCAGTTTGAACCTTTGGCTTATGAACCACCACAATACATGAATACAATGGGTTTTCAGCAGGAAAATACCCCGTAAAAGATGAAATATACAATCGGTTTTCTGCCCAATCTGATTTCCAATATTCTGTTCGAGCTGTACCTGTTTTTCCAGCCATTGAAAAATCTTCAGAATACATTTTTTGACCTGTTCCTCTTTTAACAACATTTTTTAAAACTTCCTGAACTTTTTTAATTGTTTCTTGCGAACAAATAGCAGGATTTATAACAGTTTTACCAAAAGACTCTACATGCTTATCCCAAGTTCTAATTTCTTTCACAAACATTGGTTTTACCATTTCTCCATTATTTGCAATAGCATTGTAAAACGTTAATGTTTGCAAAGGTGTTAATTGCAAATTATATCCGTAAGACATTGAAGGTAATGCGTTTTTACTCCATTTTTTCTCACCTGGTGCAGGAATATCTGGTTTTCCTTCTCCTTTAATTGGCAACCCTAACGGATTATTTAAATTCATTCCTTTAATTATATCAATAAATTTTTGAGGATTTGAACCAAAATTTTCTTCAATTAACCTTGCCAAACCAATATTTGATGATACTTCTAAAGCTCTCGCCGCAGATATTTTCCCATAACCTCCACGATGAGAATCGCTAATATATCTTCCGTACATTTTATATCTTCCATCACCAGTATCTACAACCGTACTTGTATCTATAGCTCCAGACTCTAAAGCAGCAACAAAAGCCATTAATTTAAATGCAGAACCTGGCTCATGAGATTCTCCAACTGCATAATTTAAACGCTCATAATATTTACCACTTGAACTTCTTCCTAAATTTGAGATAGCTTTAATTTCACCCGTTTTTGTTTCCATAACAACTACACAACCGTGATCTGCCTCATACAATTCTAATTGTCTTAATAAAGAGTGATGAGCTATATCCTGAATATTTACATTAATTGTAGTAACAATATCATTCCCATTTACAGGTTCAATTTCATTATTATCATTAATTGGTTTCCATTGTCCTTTTGCAATTTTTTGTTTTAATCTATAACCATTTTTTCCAACCAAATAAGATCTATATGCACCTTCAATTCCTGGCGCTCCTCTATAATCATCATAACCAATAGTTCTTTCTGCAACTCTACCTAACGGATGCGCTCTAACTGTAGTTTGCTCTGCAATAAAACCACCTTTATACATTCCTAAATTAAAAATTGGAAAACTTTTTACAGTCATATAATCATTATACCCAAGTCCTCTTTTAATGTACAAATATCTATTTTTTGTGCTTCTGGCTTTTCTTATTTTTGATTCCCAGCTACTTGCCGAACTCCCAAATTTCTTTGATAATTTTTCCGAAAGCGCACGTATATTTTTTTCAAAAACTTTTTCTTCAACAGTATAGGCATCCATTCTAATTTCGTACTGCGACATAGAGGTTGCCAACAAACTTCCGTCATCAGAAAAAACACTTCCCTTATTTGCAAAAATGGTATCATTTCTTAAGGTTAACTGTTCAGAAAGTTCTCTGTATTTTTCACCATCAGTAAATTGAATATCGGTAAGCCTTACTATAATAGCAATAAGAAACAATGTGATTACAATAAACACAATGTATAATTTATTTAATATACCCTTTTTTGAAGCTGCCAATTATTTACTTTTTTTTGATATTACTCTTATTACTTGAGGTGGATTTTCACTTGGTTTTAATTCCAAATCCACAACTTTATTTCTTATTGATGATTCCAGTTTTAACTCCATAAAAGCAGTTCTAGTATCTAAAAATTCAGCTCTTTTTTCGTTAATTTCTTTATTTAAACGTGCTATTTCCATTACTTTTTGGTCTGCACTATGGGAACTTGCAATTATCAACATCATTAAACCAACCACAAACAAAATAAAACGCCAGTTTTTAAAAGAGTCATCACTTACTAGAAAACTCCCTTTTAAAAAACCATATATCGTATCTTTAACAGTTGCCATTTATTTTAAAGTTGCTATTCTTAATTTGGCGCTTCTTGCTCTATTATTTGCTTTTATTTCCTGAAACGTTGGCACAATCATTTTACCAACTGTTTTTAACGGCACACTAATATTTCCAAAAAAATCTTTTTCAGGCTCACCTTCAAACAAACCAGTTTTCATAAAACGCTTAACCAATCTATCTTCTAAAGAATGATAAGAAATTACACTCAACCTTCCTTCTTTATTCAGCAATTCTGGAGTTTGCAATAAAAACTCTTTTAAAACTTCTATTTCCTGATTTACCTCTATTCTTATTCCTTGAAAAATTTGAGCTAAAATTTTATGCTCAACTGCTTTTGGAACAAATTCCGATAAAACTTCTTTTAACTCAAAACTTGTTTTAATTTTTTGCTCACTTCTGGCTGCTACAATTTTTTTTGCAATAGCTTTCGCATTTCTTAACTCACTATATTGAAACAGCACGTTTGCCAATTGCTCTTCATCATAGTTATTTACAACATCAAACGCAGACAACTGCCCTGTTTGATTCATTCTCATATCTAAATCTGCATCAAAACGTGTAGAAAAACCTCTTTCTGCTTCATCAAACTGATGAGATGAAACACCTAAATCAGCCAAAATTCCATCTACCTTTTTAATATTGTAAAAACGCAAATACCTTTTTATATGTCTGAAATTTTGAGGAATTAATGTAAATCGCTCATCATCAATTATATTTCGTTGCGCATCTTCATCTTGATCAAAACCGAAAAGCCTTCCATTTTCGCCCAACCTTTTCAAAATTTCTTTAGAATGGCCACCACCTCCAAAAGTAACATCCACATACACACCATCAGGTTTAATTGCTAAACCATCAACACTTTCTTTCAATAAAACAGGGTTATGATATTCCATCTACATTTCTTTTATTATTACCGCCCATAACATCTTCAGTTAATGCCGAAAATTCATCAGATGATACATTAATAGATTCCTCATATTTATCTTTATCCCAAATCTCAATCACATTTCCCGAAGCCGCCAAAACAATTTCTTTACTAATACCTGCATACGCCTGCAAATCTTTTGGAATTAACAACCTTCCTGCACTATCCAATTCAACAATTTTAATTCCTGCAGTAAAAATTCTTATAAAATCGTTATTCTTTTTTATAAATCTGTTAATACTACTAATCTCATTCATCAACAAATTCCACTCAGCCATGGCGTAAACCTCCAAACATTGCTCATGAACTGAACGTTTCATAACAAACCCATCTTGCATTACAGAAGCAAGCTGTTTTTTTAAAGGTGCTGGCAATAAAAGCCTTAGCTTTGCATCCGCTTTTCCTTCGTATGTCCCTATTAAATTTATCATGAGTTTGTGTAATGAATTCAAAAATAGGAATTATTTCCCACATTTTACCACTTTAACCCACTTTGTTGATAACTTTTACCACTCAAACCCAATTTCAACCTATAAATTTGACATTCAACCCATTAAACAATTAATAACAAGCCTATTTTTAAAAGTTTTTTTTTCGAAAAAAAGACTACCTTTGCAGTTCGCTTAAATACATTATTAATGAGCCAAAATCTTATAAAAGAAGGAAAATTTAGTTATATAGAAGCTGGTGAAGGACAACCAATAATTGTGCTTCATGGGTTAATGGGTGCCTTAAGTAATTTTGATGGCGTTTTTAACTATTTTTCACAAAATGGTTATAAAGTTTTAATACCTGAATTACCTATATATTCTTTACCTATTTTAAAAACAAATGTTAAAAATTTAGCTAAGTTTTTAAAAGATTTTATGAAACACAAAAATATAGAAAGTGCTGTTTTAGTAGGCAATTCTTTAGGTGGACATATAGCCTTATATTTCACAAAATTAAATTTAAAAAGCGTTGATGGATTAGTACTAGCAGGCAGTTCTGGTTTGTATGAAAAATCTTTAGGCGACACATATCCTAAAAGAGGTGATTACGAATACATTAAGAAAAAAACTGAAGAAGTATTTTTTGATCCAAAAGTAGCAACTAAAGAGGCTGTAGACGAAATTTACGCTTCTGTAAACGACAGAACAAAAGTAATTAGAACATTAGCAATAGCTAAAAGTGCTATTAGACATAATATGGCTAATGATTTACCAAAATTAAATACTCCTGCTTGTGTTATTTGGGGTAGAAATGATAATGTTACTCCGCCAGAAGTAGCTGTAGATTTTCAAAAATTATTACCCGATGCTGATTTATTTTGGCTTGATGAATGTGGGCATGCTCCAATGATGGAACATCCAGATAAATTTAATGAAATTCTTCATAACTGGTTGAAGGAGAGAAAAATATAAAAGATGATTATTAAAACCGCTGATTTTGTAATTAGCAATACCGATGTTACAAGATGCCCAAAAGAGCAATTACCTGAATATGCTTTTATTGGAAGGTCTAATGTTGGAAAATCATCACTTATAAATATGATTACAGGCCATAGTAAATTGGCAAAAACATCAGGTAAACCAGGAAAAACACAACTAATAAATCATTTTAAAATTAATGGAAATTGGTTTTTAGTTGATTTACCAGGTTATGGATATGCAAAAGTATCTAAAAAATTAAGACAGGGTTTTCAAGAATTTATAAAGGATTATTTTCTGCAACGCGAACAATTAATTTGTTCTTTTGTTTTGGTAGATTCTAGATTAGAACCTCAAAAAATAGATTTAGAATTTATGGAATTCTTAGGTGAAAACGGTATTCCTTTTTGCATTATTTTTACAAAGTCTGACAAGTTGAAACTTTCACAATTAAACAGAAATATTCAGCTATATAGTAACAAAATGACCAGCACAATTTGGGAAGAAATGCCTCCATATTTTGCTACTTCCGCTACAAATGCCTCTGGAAAAGAAGAATTACTTCAATTTATTGGCGATTTAAATCAAAAGGTTTTAGAAAACTCTTAAAACAATGGCTTCAACCAAAAATACTTTAAATATTTTATTTGAAGACAACCACTTAATTATTGTTAATAAGCAAAGTGGTGATATTGTACAAGGTGATAAAACTGGCGATGCACCATTAAGCGACATTATTAAAGAATATATTAAAGATAAATACAACAAACCTGGTAATGTTTTTTTGGGAGTTGTTCACCGACTTGATCGCCCAACAACAGGTGTTGTTGTTTTTGCTAAAACTTCTAAAGCTTTAGAGCGATTTAATAAAATGCTACGCGATAAAAAGGTAAACAAAACCTATTGGGCTATTGTAAAAAATTTACCTACAAACCTAGAAGATACCTTAACAGGCTTTTTATTAAAAAACCCAAAAAACAACAAATCTACTTCGTATTCTTCTGAAGTAAATGGAAGTAAAAAGGCTACACTGCACTACAAATTAATTAAATCACTAGACAATTATCACTTACTTGAAGTTGATTTAGAAACTGGTCGTCATCATCAAATTAGATGTCAATTAGCCGCAATTGGTTGCCCAATTAAAGGCGATTTAAAATATGGTTTTGATAGAAGTAATAAAGATGCAAGTATTCATTTACACGCTCGTAAAATTGAATTTACACATCCTGTTACTAAAGAAAATATTACACTAAATGCACCAACTCCAAATGACCCTATTTGGAATGCTTGTGAGTTGTAAATACTAAACTAATCTATTTTTCGTTCTTAAAGAACACTACAAATTATTTGAATCAAAATGTTAAAAAAACTTATTTTAAGTACGTTTTTGTTATGCACCATTACAATAACAAATGCCCAAAATTGGCTTACAAATTTTGAAGAAGCCAAAACTATTTCAAACAAGGAAAACAAACCAATTATTCTGGTTTTTCAAGGATCAGATTGGTGTGCGCCCTGTATTAAGCTAGATAAAGAAATTTGGAGCACTCCAGAATTTATTAAGTACTCTAAAGAACATTTTATACTTGTTAAAGCAGATTTTCCAAGAAAAAGCAAAAACAAATTAACTGAAAGTCAGCAAAAACAAAACAACCAACTTATGGAAAAATACAACACACAAGGTTACTTTCCTTTTGTTGCCGTTTTGGATAAAAATGGAAAAATGCTAGGAAATACTGGCTACAAAAAAACTAGTCCAACTGAATATATTAAACTACTTACTTCATTTAAATAATGAAAAAACAACTATTTTTAATTGTAATTCTATGCTCCTCAACACAGTTATTTAGCCAACAAATACATAGAAAAACATTAAAATTAATGGGAAGCCGATTTGACATTTCGGTAGTAGCAAATGATACATTAAAAGCTTCATATTTTATTAACTTAGCTGTTGAAGAAATTACCAGAATTGAAAAATTAATTTCATCGTGGGATCCAAATTCACAAACATCAGAAATTATACGAAATGCTGGAATACAACCTGTAAAAGTTGACAAAGAATTGTTTGATTTAATTGAACGCTCTATAGCAATTTCAAAATTAACTGATGGTGCTTTTGACATTAGCTATGCTTCTATGGATAAAATTTGGAAGTTTGATGGCAGTATGAAAACAATGCCTTCTGAAAAAGAAATT
>NZ_JBFHHX010000157.1:0-6860 GCF_041596795.1 Lutibacter sp. | reverse complement strand
TAATTATTTTTAATGCTAAATTTGGTTTTGTTTGGTATTGGATTGTTCTCTAATTCAAAAGCATTTTTATTTTTTATAGCGTTTAATTTGTATACTTGAGTTCCGTTAGGAAGGTAGATTTTTCCTGTTGCTTTTGTAGTTCCTTCGGCAGTATATACTTTTAATTCTATAGTATTCCAATCCATATATTTTGTGGATTGAGCTAATTTTATATGCGGAACTATGGATCCGTCTTTTACCAATACAATTATTGGAATTTCACCTGCTTTTATAGTATGCCAACCTTTTTCGTAAACTTTATTGGTTTGATAATCTATCCATTTTCCGTTAGGTAAATACACGTTTCTTTCTGTAACATTTTCAAATAAAGGAGCTACTAGCATATCTGAACCAAATAAATATTGATCATCTACCAACCAAGAGCCTGGATCATTTGGATATTCAACAAATAAGGCGCGCAACATTGGCAATCCGTTTTCAGATGCATATTTTGCTTCAGCATAAATATATGGCATTAATTGATAACGCATATTGTCGGCATTTCTAAATCCATTTAAGAATTCTTTACTGTATTCCCAAGGTTCTGTTGGTGGTTCTCCATGACTGCGTACGTGAGAAGTTAACATTCCAAATGGTGTCCATCTTTTGTAAACATCTTCTGGGGATTTTGTTGTAAATCCGCCAACATCATGACTCCAAAAGCTGAAACCACTTAATCCAAGCGATAATCCTCCTCTTAATGTAGCAGCCATTGCCGTATTTGTAGTTGCTGCATCTCCACCCCAATGCAAAGGATATCTTTGACTTCCAGCCCAAGTGCTACGAGCCCAAATAATATTTTCTCCAGTAACTTGTTTGGTAATATCTGCAACAGTTTTGTTGTAGCGTAGCGGATATAAGTTGTGTTCGTAAAAACCAGTTTTTCCGTTACTATAAATTCCGTTAAGAGGAGCTGCTTCGCCAAAATCTACTTTTATAACGCTTACTCCTTGCTTTAATAAGGAAGCTATTTTATTTTGATACCAAGTTATAGTTTCAGGATTTGTAAAATCGAGTATGGCATCTTCAAAAGGAATGTTTCCTTTTCTATCTTTTACAGCCAGTTCTTTTTCAATAATTTCATTGAACAACGTGTTTTTTGGTGTGAAATAGGGTAATTGCCATAAACAAACATTGAAACCTTCTTCTTTCATATCGGAAATCATATCAACAGGGTTATTAAATCTGTTTTCAGAAAACTCATAATTACATCTCCAATCTACTTCAAACCAACCTGTGTCAAAATGAATAACATCGCTAGGAATTTTATGTTTTCTTAAATTTTTAGCAATTTCTCGACCTTCATTTTCTGAAAAATATGTAATTCGACTCATCCAAAAACCAAACGACCATAATGGTGGCATTTGTGCTTTTCCTGTTAAATCTGTATACTCATTTAAAATTTCTTTAGGTTCTCCTATAAATACAAATAAATCAGCTTCATCATCGCCAATCATCATGGCGTTTGCGGCGTTAAAATACTTTCCAAAATCTACTGTAATTGGTGTAGAATGATGCATAAATACTCCATAACCACGGCTGCTCATATAAAACGGAATTGGTTTGTACATGGTTTCGTTTTGAACGCCATTAGCATCATCAGTCCATAAAATTACTTTTTGACCTCTTTTGTTAAATTGTGTAAAAGACTCTCCGCAACCAAATATTTTTTCCTCAGGAGACATAGAAAAAACAGCGGCCATACTTCTTGAATAATCTTCTGCTCTGCGAACAAATGAAAACGGCGTAACAGGTGTGTAAGTGCTTTTTACATCATCTAAATGTAAGGTACTTGTTAGTAATTTTCCATTGGAGTTATATACATAAACGTGCCAAGGTTTTTCTGTAATTACTACTGATCCTTTGCTACTTGTGTATTTATGTCCTTCAGTAATTTTTGAATATGTCCATTCATTTCTTGCGTTTTTAGCCACTCCGTCAACAAGCATAATAGATGCTGTTTGAGGTTTAAATTGTGGGCCAGATGAAACTTTAATTCTAATAGTTCTGTCCGAAACAAATTCAATTGAAAATGGTAATTCAGGAGATTCGGCATATTCCGTAGCGGGAAATTCATTTGCAGTTGTAGGCACTAATTTGGTAAGCATATTATTAAAAGCCTGGCGTGTAGCAAAATTATATCGAAGATATTTTATGGTTCCTTTACCAGTTTCGGGATTAAAGGAAGCTAGAGAATCCGCTAAAAAATAGGTGTTTTTGTAATCTTCAAAATCTAAACTTATATCAGGAGGATTATTTAGAGTGCTGTTGTTTTGTACTTGCGCGTTAACTTTTGAAATAAAAAAAAGCAAACAAAAAAGGGTAAATAAACTAAATAATATAGGTGGTTTTTTCATTACTCAGGTTGTTTAATTTGTGTAAAAAAATCTTTTACAATTTGTAATAGAACTTTGTATACAAATTTAAACGCTAAACTTTTTGGATACTAAATGGTATTTAGCAAATGATGATATCATTTTGTCAAAATCACGCTTAATTAATAAGAAATATTTGGAATACCTTTTTTAGCTGGTTTTTTATTGCTTAAAATATTTTAAGAATTGGTACAGAATAATTTATGATAATGTACTTAAAGTTCGCATTAAAAAAACGATTTTGTAGTGAACTACTTTAGAATGAAATAATAGTTTAATTTTTTAACTGTTAAATTTTTTACACAAAATACTATTTTAAAAAAAATAGAGTTAAATATGTAGTTAATTTTTTGAAATATTAATTTTGCTGCTTACATTGCGTGCACAAACCCCAATAGTTAATTTGAAAAAACATATTAAATATTTAGCCTCAGCACTATTAGTTGCTATATTTATTTTTATTGTTACTGCAAGTTCTGAAGCCTCAGAAAAAAGTGCAAAAGCAACAAATTTAGTAGCAGAAAGTTCCGTAGATAAAACTATGGAATTAGAATACTTTCCGGTATCTATTACTAAAAATGTTCATATAAAATTAGATTCGTTATTAGAAAGTGTAAATAAAAGAAACGATTTTCACGGATCTATTTTAGTGGCTAAAAACGGTAAGGTTTTATATAAAAATAATATTGGCTATGCAGATTTTTCTAAAAAGGAACCTTTAAATGAAGGTGATACTTTTCAATTAGCTTCAGTAAGCAAACAATTTACTGCAGCAGCAATTATGTTGTTGTACGAAAGAAACCAAATTGAGTTAAACGATTTTGTAAATAATTATTTCCCTAACTTTCCATATGAAAATGTAACTATTAAAAACCTGTTAAATCATACAGCAGGTTTACCAAAATATTTTTGGGTAACAGACCATAAATGGAAAGAACCAAAAGCTCCAACAAATACTGAAATGATGGAGTTGTTAAATTCGGAAAATGTTCAAAAGTATTTTTCTCCAGGGCAAAAATTTGATTATTCTAATACAGGATATTTTGTATTGGCATCTATTGTTGAAAAAGTTTCAGGCTCAAGTTTTAGTGATTTTGTGAAAGAAAATATTTTTGAGCCACTTAATATGAATAATTCATTTGTTTACAGCTTTGAAATTGATAGCGTTAGATCTAATCAATTAGAAGGGTATAGAATAGCAAACGGATTTAGACATTTAAAAATTAATAAATCTTTAAATGACGCAATTGTTGGTGATAAAAATGTGTATTCTACTTGTGAAGATTTACTAAAATGGACACTTGGATTGAATAGTGGAAAAATATTAACGGATGCTTCATTAAAATTAATGTACTCTAAAGGAGAAACCGTTAAAGGGAAAAAGATTCCCTATGGTTTTGGTTTTAGAATTGATGATAAAGATGAAACTGCTATTTATCATCACGGAAAATGGAATGGTTTTAGCACTTCACTAACAAGATACCCTGAAGAAGAATTGGTAATTATTATTTTAGAACATACTAGTTATAGAGGTTTGTCTCCATTAAATAATACCATTAAACAAATTGTAAATCAAAATTTTAGAGGCTAATAAACAGTTGTTCTTTTTTAATATCAATTAAAAACTAGTACTGCTAAAAATGCAATACGCGGTTTTAATTTATTTCAAAACTTTTTTTAAAATTTACCTTGTTTTATAAATTTGTTAGAGTTCAAAAATAGCTACTGAATTCTTATTTTTTATCTAAAAAACGTTTTAATTCCTCTGAAAATCTACTATCAAAAGTATCTTTATTTTTTTTAAAGATTATTCTGCTCTGTATATCAAATAAAAGTATATTTGAAGATAATTTACTTCATTTAAGAGTTTGTTAATAATAGTTCAAGGTTTTTTAATTTATTAAAGTATTATTACTAATAAACGTCAATTTTAATGAAGAATTAAAACAATAAAATTTAGCTGATTATTAAAGAGATATAAAAACAGACATAATTTTACTAATCGCGTTAAAGCAGATCAATTTAAATTAAAACATTAACCCCAAACTTATATTGTTAAATGATTTCTGTAGAAATTAAACCGTTCTTATTAAACAAAAAACACGTTTTCAGAATTGCAGGTGGAGCACGCATAAACACACCTGTTCTTTTAGTAAAATTAACGTATAATAATTTTGAAGGCTATGGAGAGGCTTCTATGCCACCATTATATGGAGAAACAATTGAAACTGCTCAAATTTTTATAAAAACATTCGATTTTAGTAAGTTCAGTTCTCCATTAGAAATTAATGCATTGCTAAAATCGTTAGATAAACATTCACCAGGAAATACAGCTGTAAAAGCCGCTGTTGATATAGCGCTTCACGATTTATTAGGCAAAATGGCTAATATGCCTTTGTATAAATATTTTAACTTACCTAAAAAGGAACTTAAAACAAGTAAAACTATTGGAATAGATAGTGCAGAAATTATTGAAAAAAGAGTTGAAGAAGCAGCTGATTTTCATTATTTAAAAATTAAACTGGGCGGTAATAATGATACTGAAATTATAAATGCAGTAAGAAACGTATCTAAAAAACCATTATTTATTGATGCAAATCAGGGGTGGACGAATAAAGAAGAAGCGCTTGAAAAAATTGCTTGGTTAAAGGAAATTGGCGCGGTTTTTATTGAACAGCCAATGCCCAAAAAGGCGTTTTCAGATATGGAATGGTTGGTTACCAGAAGCACCTTACCATTAATTGGAGATGAAGGTATACAGCGTTTATCAGATGTAAAAACTGCCAGTAATTTTTATCATGGAATCAATATTAAACTAATGAAATCTACAGGGTTAAAGGAAGCTTTTGAAATGGCAAATTTAGCCAAATCCATGAACCTAAAAATAATGTTGGGTTGTATGTCTGAAACTTCATGTGCAATTGGAGCAGCTTCTCATTTGGGAGCAATGGCAGACTGGGTAGATTTAGATGGTAATTTAGGAGTAACAAATGATCCTTATCAAGGACACAAAGTAATAAACGGTTGTATTCATCTTAACGATAACAATGGAATTGGGTTAATAAATCCAGATTGGAACAAAATAGAAACATATGTTTAAAATTTATCAAATAGTAATAGTTTTATTTTTATCGCTGTCACTTACTAATTGTAAGCTACAAAACAGCTCAAATTTAAAAGCTGAAAGTGACGTGCAAAACGACACTTTGGATGCGTATTTCTCAGCATTATACAAGGCAAAAATGTTTAACGGAGCAGTAGCAGTAAAACGCAATGGAAAACTAATTTTTAAAAAAGCGTATGGAGTTGCCAACATAACTAAAGAAACACCTTTTTTAACTAATACATCTATAGAAATTGCTTCGGTATCAAAACAATTTACAGCTGCAGCTATACTGTTGCTTCAGCAAGAAAACAAGTTAAAAGTTACCGATTTAGCTACACTGTATTTAGGAGATGATTTTCCGTATAAAAATGTAACCATATCGCAATTGTTATCACATACTTCAGGCTTGCCAGATTATGAAAAGTACTTTAAAAAAAACTGGGATTCTTCAGTAATTGCTTATAACAAAGATATTTTACGGTATTTTAAAACTGTAAAACCTGAAATTATTAGTGTTCCAGGTGAAAAATACCATTATTCAAATACAGGTTACATACTTTTAGCTGAAATTGTAAATGCGGTAAGCGGAACTACTTTAGAACATTATTTAGCACAAAAAGTATTTAAACCAATGAAAATGAACAGTACTTTTTTTATTGGAAGAGATAGTATTTGGAACAAAAAAAATTACGCTCCGGGTTATATGTTCAGTCTGGCCGATTGTAAACATGTTATTCCAGAAAGTTTACCTAACAATGGTTATTATCGTTTTTTAAGTGGTAGGTTAGGATCAGGGCGTTTATCATCAAGTATAGACGATTTAATAAAGTGGGATCAGTTTTTATATGATGATAGTATTTTAAACGTTGCTTCAAAAAATAGTGCGTTTAGCAAACATCCGCCAACAAAAGATGTTTCAGATTATGGTTACGGTTGGCACGTTACAAACGATAGTACAAAAGGTAAAGTAGTTTATCATACCGGAAGTTGGGCAGGTAATTTAACGTATATCAGCCGTTCTATTGATACAAAAGACCTTGTAATTATTTTAAATAATACTCATAATTCAGCCTATAATAAAGAAATAAGATCTAATGTTAATGGCTTTTTAAAAGGTGAAAAATTAAGTTTACCTAAAATAAAGGCAACCGAATTATTTAAAATTAATTCTTGTAAAATGTCAATATCAACTATAGATCAATGGTATAAAAACAATAAAAATATTGATTGGGATATAGAAGATTTACAGAAGCTTCAAAAGGATTATTTAAAAATTGGAGCAACAGATAAAAGCGAAATGCTGAGTGTTCTTATTGATATTATTCAAAAAGATAAAAATT
>NZ_JBFHHX010000156.1:0-6863 GCF_041596795.1 Lutibacter sp. | reverse complement strand
TTTTTAGAAGATAATTTAAAAATATTGCATCCGTTTATGCCATTTTTAACTGAAGAAATTTGGCAAGATATTACAGAAAGAACTCCAGATCAAGCGTTAATTATTGCGGAATATCCAAAAGTTGAAGCTTATAATACTAACTTAATTAACGAGTTTAATGTAGCTGCTGATGTTATTTCAGGAATTAGAACGGTTAGAAAAGATAAAAATATTTCGTTTAAAGATACAATTGAGTTTTCAATTTTAAACAACGACAAGGTAAGTACTAATTTTGATGCTGTTATTCAAAAAATGGGTAATATTAGTCAAATTAGTTATGTTACTGAAAAGGTTGAAGGTGCTTTAAGTTTTAGAGTAAAATCAAACGAATATTTTATTCCTATGGTTGGTGCTATTGATGTGGAAGCTGAAAAGGCGAAATTAGAAGAAGAATTAAAATATACACAAGGTTTTTTAAAATCGGTTCAAGGAAAATTAAGTAACGAGCGTTTTGTAAACAATGCTCCTGAAAAAGTATTAGCAATTGAACGTCAGAAAGAAGCCGATGCATTGGCAAAAATAGAAACTTTACAAGCAAGTTTAAAAAGTTTATAAAAGATACTACATTTACTGTGGTTGGTAAATGTATTTAGAAAGAGGCTAATTGCAAAGTAACATTTTACTTTGTAGTCAGTCTCTTTTGTTTTTTAACATTAATTTGTATTTAAAAGTTTAAAAAGCTGTGTTTTTTAAATGTTTTTGTTAAATTTATTCTACAAAAAATTGCAAACCTAATCACAATATAAACTAAGTAATTAAATGCTTTAATAATTTATAAGTCTATGAAAGTAATTCTATTGCTATTGTTTTGTATTAGTGTTAATTCTGTAAATGCTCAATTTGATGAAAATAATTCAATTTATTACTCTACTGAGTTGAGTTTGGGAAATTATATAGGATTAGATTTAAATATGAACTATGTTTATAAAGATAAATATTCTTTTAAAATTGGTTACAGTGGAAATATACGTAAACCAAAATCTCAACCCGAAGATTATACATCAGGATTAACAGGATTATTTCTGCTTGGATTGGCTAATCCGTACGATCAATTAGAAAATTATCAAATTGGAATGGGTAACATAATTAATCTTAATTCAAGTAAAACAATAAGACTTAATTTGTTAGCTGGATTAGGTTATACTATAATTAGGGAACCTGAAAATTGGGTTAGAAATAATGATGCGTTTTTAGCAGAAAATTACAACTGGAATTACCATAAGCATACTACGGTAAGTTTTATTATTAACCCCAAAATAGAATTTCCAATTAGTAGAATTTACGGTTTTACAATTTCTCCAATGCTACAAATTAATAAAGATAATTTATACTTTGGCGTTGGAATTGGTAATATGATAGGTTTGTTGAAAAGTAGAAGAAATTAAATTAGTGAAATAATTATTTAAAAATTCCTTTAATTTTTATGCACGTTTTGTGGCTAAAATGGGAAGGATATATAATCAAATTTTTTAAAAATAAATTAAAATGGAGAACAAAAACAAAGGATGGCAAAGAGTTTTACTAATTATATTTCCTTATATTATTATTGTAGGAATATTCCAGGTAATTGGTGCATTGGTTGCCGGAAGGGATCTTACAGTGGTAGAATATCAAAATTCATCAAGTCAACACTTAATAATTTCATTTTTCACTTTATTGGGAACATTTTTAGTTATTTGGCTTTTTATGAAAAAATTAGATAAAGAACCGCTTGTAAAAGTTGGTTTTGAAACAAAAAATAGGTTGTCAGATTTTTTAATAGGAACAGTTTTAGGTCTTATTGTAATGAGTGCTGGTTATTTTTTATTGATATTTATGGATGAAATAACATTTAAAACCATAGTTTTTGATGTAAAAGAAATAATAATTTCCGTTTTATTATTTATTGCGGTTGCAGTTGGAGAAGAACTATTGTTAAGAGGTTATATTTTAAAAAATTTAATGATTTCTTTCAATAAATATATGGCGCTTTTAATGTCATCAATACTATTTTCTTTAATGCACGGTTTTAATCCAAATATAGATTTATTTAGTTTAATTAATTTGTTTTTAGCCGGAATTTTATTAGGAATTTCTTATATACATACCAAAAATTTATGGTTTCCAATAGCATTACATTTAAGTTGGAATTTGTTTCAAACGTTATTTGGATTTAACGTAAGCGGACAAGATTCATATTCGTTAATAGAATTTACGATACAAGAAAATAATATGATAAATGGTGGTGATTTTGGTTTTGAAGGTTCAGTTTTAGCCGTAATTACTATGGTAATTATGATTATTGGTATTGAGTATTATTACGTTAAAATAAAACCAAAAGCGGTTGTGTAAAAATTGAGGAACTTCGTAATTCTAAAACAAGTTCAGAATTACGAAGTTTCCTGAAATATTAAATGCTAAATTAAAGCTTCTTTCAATAAACTTACAGGATGTTTACTTAATCGTTTTGTACCATCTTTTATTTGATGTCTGCAACTTGTTCCAGAAGCGGAAATTTCAACAGTTTCTGCTGTGTTTCTTACTTTCGGAAACAACGTGTCTTCACCAACTTGCATAGAAATAGCATAATGTTCTTTTTCATAACCAAAGGAACCTGCCATTCCGCAACAACCTGTATTTAAAATAGTTGGTTTATAATTTGTTGGAATATTTAACATGGTAAAAGTAGCTTCAGAAGTACTTAACGACTTTTGATGACAATGCACATGAATTTTAATCTCTTTTGATGTGTTTTTAAAATTTGATGAAGATATTTTCCCCAATTCAAATTCTTTTTTGATGAATTCTTCAATTGTAAAACTATATTTAGAAATATTTTCTGCTGAAATTTTATCATCAGCTAAACGAATATATTCATCTCTAAAACCTAAAATTGCTGATGGTTCAATACCAATTAAAGGTGTTTCTTTAGTAATTATATCTTTAAAAATGGTAATATTTTTATCAATTACAGTTTTTGCGTCGTTTAAAAAACCTTTCGATATAAAACTTCTGCCACTTTCTTCGTGTTCAATAAATAACACTTTATACCCCAATTTTGTTAACAATTCAATAGCATCTATACCAATAGTTACGTCGTAAAAATTGGTAAATTCATCACAAAATAAATAGACTTCTCCATTTTTAAAATTTGATGAATGAAGCCTTTTTTCATTTTTACGAATCCATTTTTTTAATGTTGTTTTATATATTTTAGGAATGCTTCTTTGTGTTGCAATTCCTATTATTTTTTTTGTGATATAATTGTTTAAAATAAAATTAGTTGCAAATGGCAAAATACTGCCTAATTTATTGTACTTGTTGTTGTTAGCAAATACATAAGTTCTTAAACTTGGCTTGTTTGTTTTTTGATATTGGTATAAAAACTCAGCTTTTAAGGCTGCAATATCTACGTTACTTGGGCATTCACTAGCACAAGCTTTACAACTTAAACATAAATCAAAAACATCTTTAAGTTCTTCATAATCAAACTTGTTTATTTTATCAGAATTTGTTAAAAATTCACGCAATGCATTTGCACGTGCTCTGGTGGTATCTTTTTCGTTTTTTGTAGCTCTGTAACTTGGGCACATGGTTCCACCAGCCGAAACTGGTTTTCTGCAATCTCCAGAACCATTACATTTTTCTGCTGCTCTTAAAATTCCTTCACTATCAGAAAAATCGGTAATAGTTTCAATTTCAGGTTCTGTTCTGTCTACTTTATAGCGTAAATTTTTATCCATAGGAAAAGCATTTACAATTTTTCCTTTGTTAAAAATAGTAGTTGGATCAAAAGCTGTTTTAATTCGTTTTAGTAACTCATAATTTTTTTCACCAATCATTAATGGAATAAATTCTGCACGTACAATTCCATCGCCGTGTTCACCACTTAAAGAGCCTTTGTATTTTTTTACTAAGTGCGCAACTTCTGTGGTTATTGTTCTAAAGAGAGCTACATCGACTTGTTTTTTTAAATTCAGAATTGGACGTAAATGAATTTCTCCTGCTCCAGCGTGCGCATAATACACAGCATCTTGACCAAATTTTTCCATCATTGCAGAAAATTCACCTATATAATTTGGTAAAACGGGTACTTCAACAGCAGTATCTTCAATACAGGCAACGGCTTTTCTATCGCCAACAATATTACCTAATAAACCCAAACCAGCTTTTCGTAAGTTAATTGCTTTATTAATATTGTCGCCAATTAATGTTGGATATGCATAACCAAAATTATGTTTTTGTAAATCGGCAATTAATGCATTGGCTAATTTTTGAGTTTCAGAAATGGAATTAGATTTTACTTCTAACATTAAAATAGCTTTTGGATCACCTTCAACAAAAAACCTATTTTTTAATTGTTCTCGGTTATTTTTAGTACAATCTAAAATAGTTTTATCCATTAATTCGCACATAAATAAATTATGTTTCATAGCAATTACAACAGCTTCCATACTTTCTTGTATGCTTGTAAAGTGTGCAGCTACCAAAATACTTTCAGTAGGAGGAAGGTTGTCTAATTGTAAGGTAATTTCAGTTGTAAAAGCCAAAGTTCCTTCGCTACCACATAATAATTTAGCTAAGTTTATTTTTTCTTCTGAATTTGAAAAAACATTGGTTTTTACCAAAGCATCTACGGCATAACCAGTATTTCTTCGGTGTATTGATGCTTTTGGAAATTCTTTTTCTATTTCTTGTTGAATTTCAGAATTAGAAAGCTCTTTATAAATTGTATTATAGATGTTGCTTTCTAAAGTATTTCCTAATTTTTTATAATTAAATTCTTCGTTAGTTAAGGCTTCAAAAACAACTTCAGAACCATCGCTTAAAATAGTTTTTAACGATAGTACTTTATCTCGTGTAACACCATAACGTATTGATGTTGTTCCTGATGAATTATTACCAACCATTCCACCAATCATACAGCGGTTTGTGGTTGAAGTATCTGGGCTAAAGAACAGTCCGAAAGGTTTTAAAAATAAATTTAACTCATCTCTAATAATTCCTGGTTGTACGGTAATTGTTTTGTTGGCTTCATCAAAAGTTAAAATTTTTGTAAAATATTTAGAAACATCAACTACAATTCCATCGCCAACACATTGTCCGGCTAAAGAAGTTCCTGCGGTTCTTGGAATTAAAGAAATCTTATTGGTAGTAGCAAAGGCAATAAGTGTTTGTATGTCTTGTGTGTTTTTAGGATACGCAACTGCTAATGGAATTTTCCTATAAACGGAAGCATCGGTGGCGTAAATACTTTTATGTAAATCATCAAAAAACAACTCACCATTTAAAGAATTTGATAAATTTTGAAGCATTTTTTTATTTCAAATTGAAAAATTAATTCAACGGAAAGATACTAAAATATTAGTTAGTTGTAAGTATGCTTAAATTTTTATATTTGTTAAAACATCCCTTTTCATGAAACACTATTTTTTAATTACTTGTATATTTTTTGTATCAATTTTACAAGCTCAAAATCAATTTGATTTACAGTATTATTTACCACAAAATTGTAATTATAATCCAGAAATTCCAACTCCAGAAAGTATTTTAGGTTATAAAGTAGGCGAGTGGCACGTAACACATGACAAACTTTTGGAATATATGAAAGCGGTTGCTAATTCTTCTGACAGAATTACTATTGAAACCAGTGGAAAAACTTTTGAAGGACGACCTATAATTTTGTTAACGGTTACGTCTCCAGAAAATCATTTGAAAATAGACGAGCTTAAAGAAAAACATTTTAATTTAACAGAAGTTTCAAAAAGTAAATTCTTAAATATTAATGAAATTCCTTTGGTTGTTTATCAAGGTTTTTCAGTGCACGGTAATGAAGCGAGTGGTGTTAACGCAAGTATGTTATTGGTATATTATTTGGCAGCTGCAGAAGGTGAAGCCATTAAAACTTTATTAAAAAATACCATTATTTTGGTGGATCCAGCGTTAAATCCTGATGGAGTTCAGCGGTTTGCGTATTGGGTTAATAGCAATAAAAGTGAACATTTAAATATAGATGCAAATGATAGAGAATTTCATGAAGTATGGCCAGGAGGAAGAACAAATCATTATTGGTTTGATTTAAATAGAGATTGGTTACCTGTACAATTGCCAGAATCACAAGCAAGGATAGAAACTTTTAGAAGTTGGATGCCAAATATTTTAACAGATCATCATGAAATGGGAAGTAATTCAACATTCTTTTTTCAACCAGGCGTGCAATCTAGAATACATCCTTTAACACCAATTGAAAATCAACAATTAACAAAAGAAATTGGAAATTATCATGCGCAAGCTTTTGATAAAATAGGATCGTTATATTTTACAGAAGAAAATTATGATGATTATTATTATGGAAAAGGATCTACATACCCCGATGTAAATGGTGCTGTTGGAATTTTGTTTGAGCAAGGAAGTTCTCGTGGTCATGCGCAAGAAACGGTAAATGGAGTTTTAACTTTTCCGTTTGCTATAAAAAATCAGTTTACGGCGGCTTTATCTACTTTAGCAGCTAGTTCAAACATGAGAATTTCATTATTAAAATATCAAAAGAAATTTTTTGATGATGTTGCTATAGAAAATACTAAAAATAATGTGAAAGCTTTGGTATTTGGTGATGAAAATGATGTTGCAAAAACGGTGCATTTGGCTGAGATTTTAAACAGACATAAAATAGAAATTTATAAACCCAAAGCCGATTTTTCTTCTGATGGAATAAACTTTAAAAAGGAATCTAGTTTTATAGTTCCAACCAATCAAAAAAATAGCAGACTTATACAAGCTATGTTTGAAAAGCGAACAACTTTTCAGGATAGTTTGTTTTATGATATTTCGGCGTGGACACTTCC
>NZ_JBFHHX010000155.1:0-6962 GCF_041596795.1 Lutibacter sp. | reverse complement strand
CGTCCGTTTATGACACATCATAACGCTTTAGATATTCCGTTGTATTTACGTATTGCCAATGAATTATATTTAAAACGTTTAATTGTTGGTGGTTTTGATGCTGTGTATGAATTTGCCAAAGACTTTAGAAATGAAGGTATGGACAGAACGCATAATCCGGAATTTACGGTTATGGAATTGTATGTTGCCTACAAAGATTACAATTGGATGATGAATATGACAGAGGAATTGTTAGAAAAAGTATCTATGGATGCTAACGGAACAACCGAAGTAATGATTGGCAAAAACAAAGTAAGTTTTAAAGCTCCGTATCCAAGAGTACCTATTTTAGAAGCAATTAAAATCCATACAGGTTTTGATGTTGCTGGTATGAATGAGGTTGAATTAAGAGAGGTTTGTAAAAAAGTAGGTATTGAAGTTGATGAAACAATGGGCGTTGGTAAATTAATTGATGAATTGTTTGGTGAAAAATGTGAGCACCACTACATTCAACCAACATTTATTACCGATTATCCAAAAGAAATGAGTCCGTTAACAAAAGAACACCGCACAAACCCTGCGTTAACAGAACGTTTTGAATTAATGGTAAACGGAAAAGAATTAGCAAACGCTTATTCTGAGTTAAACGATCCTATTGACCAACGTGCACGTTTTGAAGATCAATTGGCACTTTCAGAAAAAGGTGATGACGAAGCTATGTTTATAGACCAAGATTTTATTCGTGCTTTAGAATACGGAATGCCTCCAACTTCAGGAATTGGAATTGGAATTGACCGTTTGGTAATGTTTATGACTAATAATGCTTCTATTCAAGAAGTTTTATTTTTCCCTCAAATGAAACCAGAGAAAAAAGCGCCTTCAGTTGAATTAAATGATGATGAAAAAGTATTGTTTGAAATGCTTAAAAAAGCTGAGAAAATTTTATTGAATGATTTAAAAACTCAAAGTGGTTTCAGCAATAAAAAATGGGATAAAACCTTAAAAGGTTTAACAAAACACAACGTAGCAAAAGTGAACAATACCGATGCTGGTTTGTTTGTTGAACTAGTTTAGAAAATATACCTAAAAGGCTATCTAAAAAGTGCAAAATTTCGTCAACTTGAACTTGTTTCAGTATAACGATTTTAATAACTTTTTAGATAGCTTTTTTTTATTAAAAAATAGTTGCCATATCAACTACTAATAACTTTTCATCATTAAAATTAAATAATTTTCCATTATAAATTAGAGAATTAACAGATATATCTAACCTTCCAACTTTTCTGTTTTCATTATTTAGCAGTATAGTTTCTTCTTCATTCCCTATAAAAGTATAGTTTTTATAACTGCCGTATTTAAAATACAAATCTTTCAATTCATAGTACATTTTGTTTGTTAAATCACTACCAAAAACAAGTGTTTTTTCTTTGGAGGATTGAATATAATAGGTTGTATTATCATTACTTACTAAATTTTTAAAAACAGTTTCGTTCTCTTTCACAAAAATAGTGTTGGTAGTAAAATATTTCAATTCTCCTAATTCAACTACATCAATTAATTTAGATTGTATTTCTGAGCCATCAATTAACGAAAAACACACTAACTTATCTTTAAAAATAGCCATTAAAGCATCCTCTTTTTTTCTGAAATCAAGAATTGGATTCTCTTTATCGGCAATTGTTTTCAAAAAAAGTTGCTTTCCTGTATTCGCATTTAAACATTGTATAAATGGTTGTCCAAAATCAATCTTTTTATTTCCCCAATATGCATACCCATAGTTTACAACATACAATAAACTATCTTTTAAAAATATGGATGATTTACTCATTAAATCTTCAGGTAAATTTGTAGACCAATTTACATGTCCATCGTTTTTATTTATTTGAGCAATTTTTTCTTTAGAAGCCACGTATAAATTAGCACTATCTATAATAACATTCGATACAACTTCTCTAACAACGCTAGGTCCGGAAGATGTTACATACGTTCCTGTTAAAATACCTAAGGCAATACCAGCAGCGTTTTTTGCTATTGTTTCTGTATAATCTTTTTTACCCGTTACAGTTTCATAATCCCAACCATTTCCATTAAATAAATTCACAGAATGTAAACCTCCTGCAACAATTAAAAGTGTGGAATCGTTCAATCTTATTTTTGAATTCCAGCCATAATCTCGCTTTAATTCTCGTTCCCAAAGTGCATTTCCGGTTTTTAAATCAATTGCTTCCAGGGTATGAATATTTCCAGCCAACCCTTTATTTTTATATCCAATGGCAATATCTTTAGCCGTATTTACATAATAAAAATCATTTTTAACTGTCCATAATTCCTCTCCATTCTCAATACTTAAGCTTATTAAATTATTCCCTTTGTCTTCCATAATTAATCGGTTGTATTGATTAATATTTCCTCTAGAATAATCAATTTTTTGCGACCATTTCACTATTCTATTTTCAAAATCAAAAACAACAAATTCACCTTTTACATTTAAAATTTTACCATTTTTACTTAATTTTCTCAATTGTAAAGAAACATACCCAGGAAAAGTATCAACATAAATTTCATGAATCCTTTTAGGAAAAACATACGCTGATGCCATTATTTTTTTCCCATTTAAAAAATTTTCTCCAATTTGCTCATTACTAAAATCAACCTGTATTTTAGAAGCTTGCGACCATACAGGAATTGCTAAAAAAAGCAAAACCAACACTAGTATTTTAGTTTTCATAATAATTCGTTTTTTTGTCTATATACCACTACTTTTCAATGGTTTAAAGTTATAAACCATTAAACTACACTAACGCTCATAAAAGGTATTTTATACCAATTTAATAACAAATGATACACCTCAGCTCTAAAAATGATTTACATCAACTTTTAAAAAACACTTAAGCTATATAGTATTAAAAGGTGTTAAATAAATTCTAAATCAAATCAGTTAAAATTCCTATCTTCGAAAACTTAAAATTAAGAATATACATATGTTTCAAAAATTAAAAGGATTTTCAAGAGCATTCTGGACTGCAAATACAGTGGAATTGCTAGAAAGAGCTGCTTATTACGGTGTATTTATTGTTATTACACTTTATTTATCTAGAATATTAGGTTTTACTGATATGGAAGCTGGATTAATTTCTGGTATATTTTCAGGAGGTTTGTATTTATTGCCAACCTTTGCAGGTGCTTTAGCCGATAAAATTGGATTTAAATACTCTTTAATTATTGCGTTTTCATTACTTACCTTAGGTTATTTTGGACTTGCAGTACTACCATCCATATTAGAATCTATTGGCTTGGTAAACTATTCTAATGATACTATTACATATACCGGAATTGTAGATTCTGCTGAAAGATGGGCAATTGTACCAATTATGTTATTACTAATGATTGGTGGCTCTTTTATTAAATCTGTAATTACTGGAACAGTAGCTAAAGAAACAACAGAAGCCAACAGAGCACAAGGTTTTTCTATTTTTTATATGATGGTGAACATTGGAGCATTTTCTGGAAAAACAATTGTAAAACCATTAAGAGACTCAATGGGAGAATTAGGATATGCATATATCAACTATTTTTCTGCTGGAATGACGCTTTTAGGTTTAATAATGATTGTTGCTTTTTATAAAAGCACTAAACAGTCCGGTCAGGGAAAAACTTTTGGTGAAATTTGGGATGGATTAGTTAAAGTTTGTACTAACGGACGCTTAATTACACTTATATTAATTATTACTGGTTTTTGGATGGTACAACATCAATTGTACGCTACAATGCCAAAATATGTTTTAAGAATGGCTGGTGAAGATGCTTCACCTTCTTGGTATGCCAACGTAAATCCGCTTACTGTTGTTTTAACCGTTGCTTTTATAACCAAAATAATGGCTAGTAGAACGCCGCTATTTTCTATGACTGTTGGTATGTTTATTATGCCTTTATCTGCTATTGCAATGGCTTCTGGAAATTGGTTTGGACATGAAGAAATTGATTTAATTATTATTAGCTTACACCCAATTGCTTTAATGATGATTATAGGAATTGTTTTACAAGGTTTAGCTGAATCGTTTATTTCTCCACGTTTTTTACAATTTTTCTCTCTACAAGCCCCAAAAGGTGAAGAAGGAATGTATTTAGGATTTAGCCATTTACACTCCTTTATTTCTTCTGTTTTAGGTTTTGGATTATCAGGTTATTTACTAACTAAATATTGCCCTGAACCAACGTTATTTGAAACTAGAGAAGCTTGGGAAGCAGCATCTGTTAACGCGCATTATATTTGGTATTATTTTGCTGCAATTGCATTGGTATCGGCAATTTCATTAATTATCTACGGAAAAGTTATTGCAAAAATGGATGCTAAAAGTTAAATTTAGCTAAACATATAACTACAAAAACGCCCTTTTGAAATGAATTCAAAAGGGCGTTTTTTATATGTCTATTTTTTTTTAAGCTCTTTTTTTCTTAGCTACAATTTCATCTAAACATAAATTCCCAACACTTCCTTTGTGTGTGTGATTTACTGTTTTATCTGGATTAAAAGTACCTTCATTAATATCTTTTCCAACTTGTTTATAAGCGTCTCTAAACGGTGTTCCGTTTTGAACTAATTTATTTACCTCTTCTACACTAAACAAATACAAGTATTTTTCTTCCTCTACTATATTTGTTCTTACTTGAATATTTTTTAACGAATAGGTTAACATTTCTAAACATGCTTTTAACGTAGAAAACGATGGTATTAAACCTTCTTTTAACAATTGTAAATCTCTGTGATAACCGCTTGGTAAATTATTTGTTATTAAGGTAAACTCATAAGGTAAAGCTTGTAATTTGTTGCATTTCCCACGAATCAACTCAAAAACATCTGGATTTTTTTTATGAGGCATAATACTAGAACCAGTAGTTAATTCATCTGGAAAAGAGATAAAATTAAAATTCTGACTCATATACAAACAAATATCCATACTCATTTTAGCTAAGGTACTTGCCACAGAGCTAATAGCAAAAGAAACTGATTTTTCTAATTTTCCACGTCCCATTTGAGCAGCTACCGAGTTATATTTCAACGTATCAAAATCTAATAATTTGGTAGTTTCATCTCTATCAATTGGAAAAGAACTTCCGTAACCAGCTGCAGAACCTAACGGATTTTGATCTGCAACTTTGTAGGCTGCTTTTAAAAAGTAAATATCATCTATCAAGGTTTCTGCATAGGCTGAAAACCACATTCCGAATGATGATGGCATTGCTACTTGCAAATGCGTATAACCTGGTAATAATACATTTTTATATTGTTCTGCCAATGATATTAACAAGTCGAATAACTCATCAACTTCTGCATTAATTTCTACCAAAGCATCTTTTAAATACAAATGAACATCTACTAAAACCTGATCGTTTCTAGAACGCGCTGTATGAATTTTTTTACCAGTATCGCCTAACTTTTCAGTTAATAAATACTCTACTTTAGAATGCACATCTTCAAAAGAATCTTCAATAGTAAATGTACCAGCTTCAATGGTTTTTAAAATGGCTTTTAACTCCACTTCTAACAACTTAATTTCATCTGCAGTTAACAAACCTATTTTATGCAACATTTTAGCATGTGCTAAATTTCCAATAACATCGTATTTTGCTAAAATTAAATCTAACTCTCTATCGTTTCCAACAGTAAATAAGTCTATTTTTTTATCGGTTGAAAATCCTTTATCCCAAAGTTTCATAATGTAAATGTTTAATTGTTGAATAGTTTAAAGGTTTAACTTTTTAAACTCATAAACTATTCAACATTTTTAAATAATTTCCTCTAATAATTTTATATATAAATCTATTCCTTCTTCAATTTCGTTTATGTAAATAAATTCATCAGCAGTATGTGAACGTAAACTTTGTCCTGGTCCCAATTTTAATGAAGGACAACTTAAAACTGCCTGATCAGAAAGTGTTGGAGAACCATATGTTTCGCGTCCCAATTTAATTCCTGCTTGCACAATTGGATGTTCTTTTGGTATGGAAGATGAATTTAAGCGTAACGATCTTGGGCAAACTTCAGATTTTACATTTGCATCAATAATTTCAAACACTTCTTGGTTAGAATACGCATCTGTAACACGCACATCTACCACATATTTACAGTGAGATGGAATTACATTATGCTGGTTTCCTGCTTCAATTTGTGTCACTGTCATTTTTACTTTTCCCAAGGTTTCCGACACTTTTGGAAATTCAAAATTCTGAAACCAATTAATATCTTCAATAGCATTATAAATGGCATTATCTCCTGTGCCGTGCGCAGCGTGACCTGGAGTTCCTTTTGCTTCGCAATTTAACACCATTAAGCCTTTTTCGGCTATGGCTAACTGCATTAAAGTTGGTTCACCAACAATGGCAAAATCTATTTCTGGAATAATTTTTAACATTGAATTTAATCCGTTTGGCCCAGAATTTTCTTCTTCTGCAGATGCTACTATAACAAAGTTATAGTGTAAATCTTCCCTTTCATAAAAATAGGTAAATGTTGCCAATAATGAAACTAAACATCCACCAGCATCGTTACTTCCCAACCCATATAATTTTCCATCTTCAATAGCTGGACTTAACGGATTACGCGTATAACCTTTGTTTGGTTTTACCGTATCATGATGAGAATTTAATAAAATTGTTTTTTTAGAAGGATTAAAATGTTTGTTTTTTGCCCAAACATTATTTTTAACTCTTTCAAATTGAATAGTATGATCTGAAAACCATTGCATTATTAGCAAAGCTGTTTCATCTTCTTCACCAGAAAAAGACTGCTTTGAAATTAAATTTTTTAATAACTCAATGGCTTCTTGTGTTAAACTTTCAATCATTATTTTAAGCTTAATGTTGTATATAATTTATTTTGACTTTGCACTAACGAAGCATCTCCTATTTTTACTTTTCCTACACCTTTTTCCAATGCATTAAAGCAATTATGTATTTTTGGAAGCATTCCATCTGCTATTATT
>NZ_JBFHHX010000154.1:0-6962 GCF_041596795.1 Lutibacter sp. | reverse complement strand
GCCTTTCCGCTTCGAAAAATTATTAAAAGTTTCCCTAATTTTTATTTTAGATTAACAGAGGTTTTAAGTGTTGATACTGAAGAAAATATTATTAATTCTACAATTGGAAAACTTAAATACGATTATTTAGTAATTGCAACAGGTTCTAAAACCAATTATTTTGGTAACACTTTTATTGAACGCTATAGTATGGCAATGAAAAATGTACCTCAATCTTTAAATCTTCGTAGTTTAATTATTGAAAATTTTGAAGAAGCATTATTAACTTCAAATTTTGAAGAAAGAAATGCTTTAATGAATTTTGTAATAGTTGGTGGAGGTCCAACAGGAGTTGAACTAGCTGGTGCATTAGCAGAAATGAAAAAGGGAATTCTACCAAAAGATTACCCCGATTTAGATATCCGTCAAATGCAAATAAATATTGTTGAAGGTAGCGATAGATTGTTGAATTCTATGAGTGAAATATCATCTGTAAAAGCAGAAGATTTTTTAACTAATTTAGGTGTTCATGTTTGGAAAAGTGTTCAAATTACCAATTACGACGGGTATTTAGTAACTACAAATAGCGACTTATCTTTCAATTCATCAACAGTAGTTTGGGCAGCAGGTGTAAAAGGAGCGCCTTTAAATGGACTTGATCAGGAATGTATAGTAGAAAGAGCTCAACGAATTAAAGTAAACGAATTTAACGCTGTTAATGGTTATAACAATATTTTTGCTATTGGTGATGTTTCAAATATGTCAACAACAAAATTCCCGAACGGTTTGCCAATGATGGCGCAACCTGCAATTCAACAAGGAAAGCATTTAGCAAAAAATATAGTAGCATTATTAAATAATAAATCAATGAAACCTTTTAAATATTATGATAAAGGGTCAATGGCTACAATTGGTAGAAATAAAGCAGTGGTAGATTTAAATGTTTGGAAATTTCAAGGTGTTTTTGCTTGGTTTGTTTGGATGTTTATTCACTTAATTTCGCTAATAGGTTTTAGAAATAAAATTGTAGTTTTCTTTAACTGGGTATACAATTACATTTGGTTTGATAGAGAAACCCGATTAATTATTAGACCTTTTAAAAATAAAAATAAAGAATCTTTTTAAAGAGTTTAGGTGTTTTAGTTATAATAATTCCTAAAACCACAAATTAAAGCCAATTTTTTTATTTGAAATATTAGGCTTTTTTTAATACTTAAGGCATGTGCAAACGCACGTGCTTTTTTTTTTAAATATTACTCATTATTAATATAATATATTAATCTTTTTCATTAATTTTAATTAACCAAACTGGTTTACCAAACTGGTAAACCATATATATAATATTTAATTAATTATAAAATGAAAAAAAAATTACTTTTTAAAAACAATTTTTATGTGATGCTACTATTATTTTTAGTAGTTACGCAGGTTTCAGTTTCCCAAACAAGAACTACACCAGGTGTAGCTCAAACTTTTTATATTTCTAGCCCTGCAGCACTTACAGCTACGTATTCTGCCAACCTTATCCCAGGAGATATAGTTATTTTGGCAGATAATACATATAGTTCTAGTGCTACAATGAAGTTTAATGGTGTGGGAACTGCAGAAAACCCTATTACATTAAGGCCGGCTACTCCTGGCGGTGTTACATTTACTGGTGGTCAAACAATGGATATTGGAGGAGATTGGTGTATTATTGAAGGTTTTCGATGGAAAGGTGGAGTTGGAACAAGCAATTTTATTGAATTTAGAGATGGCACTAATTATGCCAATAATAGCATTCTTCAAAACTGTGTAATAGATGGTGTAACAGTTAGTGGAGGTGTTAATCCATTAAATGGTACAAGTGTAAAACATAATTGGGTTGTATTATATGGAACTAAAAATACGGTAATTAATTGTTCGTTTTTAAATAAAATTACCTCAGGAAATATGATTCTGGCAGAGTATCAATTTAATGCCTCTCCTTTGGGTGATGATGCCACAAACACACGTTGTACAGAAGTTGGGCATCAAATTCTTAATAATTATTTTTACAATTATTCTAAAATTGACGCTTCAGCTACAAATTCTGGAGATAGTGAAGCTATACGTATAGGTACTAGTGAGTATCAAAATGTACAAAGTAACGCCTTAGTGCAAAATAATTATTTTGTTGCCACAGATGGTGAAAATGAAATTATAACTAATAAAAGTAAAGGTAATAGCTATATTAATAACACTTTTAGAAGATGTAGAGGTTCGCTAGTTCTTCGTCATGGATCTAACACTGTAGTTAATGGAAATTATTTTTTAGGTGAAAATGTTGAAGGTACTGGAGGAATTAGAATTGTTGATAGCAATCAAACAATTAGGAATAATTATATTCAAGATTGTGTTACAACTGTAGACAATGCTATATGGAATAACGGTATTACTTTTTTGGGTGGAAACGATACCAGTGCCGTTGATTGTAATTCTTTAAGTATGACAAACGGATATCAAAAAGTTCAAAATATTGATGTATCCAATAACTCAATAGTAAATACAAACGCTCCATTGTTTTTTAATATTAATACAGGAACTACCAAACCTTTGGGAACAGTTTCAAACAACTTAATTTATTTTGCTGATGCTAATCCAAATAAAACAGCTGTTATAACAGGTAATACTACATCTCCTATTGCAATGGGTACTGGTTTAACGTACTCTGGAAACGAGTTTAAAGGAACTACTGTGGGAGAAACTACATACACTGGTTTTACTGAAAATACAGCAATTACAGCTACTCTTAATTCTGATGGTGAAACATATTCTTTTTCTGGTGTAGCTGGTAAAGGTGCTGATATGGGAACTTATTCGCCAGCAATAGACGCTATGGTTGGAAACGGAATTGGAGCTTGTTTTTTAGTGTTAAATTCTAGTAGTGCTGATGGTTATGATATAGTAACTACGGGCGACTGTAATATTGAAATACCTGAATCTTTAATTGTAGGTAGTTTATCATCGCTTACAGATGTTGCTGGAAGTTATAATGTTGAAGTTACAGCAAATGTAAGCTGGACAGCAGTTTCTAATGATGCTTGGATTTCTATTGATATTACTTCGGGTACTGGAGATGCTACAGTTTCGGTTACTGTAACCGAAAATACTGGTACAGAAAGTAGAATAGGTACTGTAACTTTTACACAAGATGCAGGAGGTGACAATATTGTAAGAACATTAACTATAACTCAAGATGCACCACCACCTGCAGATCCTCGTGATGATTTAGACCTGATAAATGATGGCTCTGAAAACGATAATGTGATTGTTTACTCCGTATTTCATGAAGAAATAACTACAACAAAAAATAATATTGCTGAAAATAGTTTAGATAAAGATACTAGTACACAATGGTCTGGAGATAACGCAGCAACTACTATTGCAGACGGAACTAATGTTGGTGAAATAATATATGATTTAGGCGGAAGTTATGATTTACAATTAGTAGATTATATGAGTACAAATGGTAAAACTTACGAGTTTAAAATACTAGTATCATCTACAACTGCAGATGATGCTGCTTTCTCCAACCCATTTGACGATACAAACCTTGTATGCTCTACAGTAAGTAGTGAATTTAAAAGTTTTATTTTACCATCAGCAGCACTAAATACTAAATATGTAAAAGTTATTGGTTATGGTCAGCCTTCTAAACCAAGTACCTGGAACACTATTGTGGAAATAGAATTTTATGGGCTTAAAAAGACTACAGATGGAGATGATGATAATGATGGTGTTTCTAACTCGAATGATAGTTGTCCGGATACACCAAGTGGAGAAAGTGTTGATGAAAACGGATGTTCAAATAGCCAATTAGACGATGATAATGATGGTGTAAATAACAATATTGATCAATGTGAGAATTCTACACCTGGTTTAAGTGTAAATGAATTAGGTTGCTTTCAACTGCCAGCAAACAACTTTAAAGTTGAGATTGTTAGTGAAACGTGTTCAGGAAAAAATAACGGAAAAATAATTTTAACAGCAGCAGAGTCTTTAAATTATTCGGCTACCATTAACGGAACTGAATATACGTTTAATAGCACTTTAGAAGTAAGTAACTTAAGCCCAAAAACATATGCTTTTTGTATTTCTGTAGATAATGAGAACTTTGAACAATGTTTTAATGTTACAATTGATGAAGGAACAACTGTTGCTGGTAAGGCAACATTAATTTCTAACAAAGTTGATATTGATATTACACAAGGTACCGCTCCTTTTAATGTTTATTTAAATGGAATAGAATTGTTTGAAACAATGAATAATTCGTTTTCAGTTGATGTAACTTATGGAGATTTGGTTCAAGTAAAAACCAATGTAGAATGTGAAGGTGTTTTTTCAAAACAAATTGATTTTATTGAAGATTTAGCAGCTTATCCAAATCCAACAAGTGGTAGATTAACTATTGATTTACCTATTGTGGAAAAAGAAATTACAATTGAATTGTATACTATATACGCGCAATTAATTTCATCAAAAACCTACACTTTAAATTCAGGTAAAGTTGAAATGAATTTAAGCGATTTTCCTACAGGAATTTATCTTGCAAAAGTTATGGTTAATAAACCAATAACAATTAAAGTTGTTAAAAAGTAATGCTATTTAAAAAATTAAAACTTATAAAAATGAAATTCATCAAAAAAATAATATTGATCGTAGTTACACTTGGTTTAATCTGGTCTTGTGGAGGCGGAGATGGAGATGATCCAACGCCTACAATAGAAGAAAACGAATCGCCAAATACGCCAACTCAACTATATCCGGCAAGTAACGAATTGTGTATAGATAATACTGTAAATTTTCAATGGAGTGCATCTGTAGATCCAGAAGGAAATACAATTTCATATATTGTAGAAGTCTCTAAAAACAATTCTTTTTCACCAATCATAGAAACTAAAACAGTTACTTCTACATCCACTACTATTACATTAGAAAAAGGAGTTGCATATTATTGGAGAGTAACAGCAAAAGACAGTGAAAATGCAACAAGTGAACCATCAACAGTTAATGGTTTTTATACAGAAGGTATTGCAGTTTCTAATTATGCGCCATTTTCGCCTGAATTGGTTTTGCCAAGTTTAGGTTCAACAATTCAAACCACTTCAACTACTTTAGAATGGTCTGCCAGTGATATTGAAAATAATAGTTTAACCTACGATGTGTATGTAGGAACTGTAAATCCGCCAACTAATGTGGTTGCTACAAATCAAACTAGTAATAAATATACCTTAGATCCATTAACAGCATCAACAACCTATTATTGGAAAGTTGTAGTTAAAGATAATAAAGGAGGGCAAACTATAGGTCAAGTTTGGAATTTTGTAACGGATTAAACTTTATTTAATAGAAAAACTAAGGCTTTAAATTTATAAGTGCATCCTTAATATTGGAAAACTTAAATTTAAAGCCTGTTTTTTTTATTTTTTCTGAAGAAACTTTACTTCCTTCTAATAAAATAACAGCCATTTTTCCAAAGATTAATTTTAGTAAAAAACTTGGAATATTTGGAAGCCGAACTTTTTTATGTAGTTGTTTTGCAATAATTTGCGTTAGTTTAGTATTGGTAATGTGCTCTGGAGCAACTGCATTGTATATACCATTTAATTCTGTGTTTTCAATAGCTTTTAAGTACATATTACATAAATCATTAATATGAATCCACGGCATATATTGGGTTCCTTTTCCTAACGCAGCTCCAATACCTTGTTTAATAGGTTTTGTTATTTTTTCTAAAGCACCGCCTTTTTTAGTGAATACAACACCTGTTCTAAAAATAACAGTTCTAATATTTAGCGACGTAAATTTAAGAGAAGCTTCTTCCCATTTAATACAAACCTCACTTAAAAAATCATTTCCTGAGGAACTTTTTTCGTTAAAAATTTCTTCAGATGTAGTTGCACCATAAAAACCAATGCCCGAGGCAGCAATAAAACCTTTAAGTTTAGGGTTTAGCGCTTGTACTTTGTTAAATAATAAATTGGCAGATGAAACTCTGCTGTCAATTAAAAGTTTTTTTCTTTTTGAAGTCCAACGTTTGTCGGCAATACCAGCACCAGCTAAATGAATTATGTATTCACAATTTTTTATAGCATTTTCATCAATATAATTATGTTCTATATCCCATTGATAAACATTGGTTTTATTTGATAAAGTTCTACTTAAAATAGATACTGTATGTCCTTTTTTTAAGAGTAAATTACAAAGATGGTTCCCAATTAAACCTGTTCCGCCAGTTATTAATATTGATGCCATAAATAAAATCGCTTATTTTATAGAAAAAGTACTATAAAATAAGCGATTTTAAAAATGTTTAACAATTAATATTTAATTATTGAATTATTTTCTCTTCAACTTTATAGGGAATAATACTGTTCATCCCTTTTGTTATAGCTTCTTTATTTAAAGGAATTAAGAAATGATACCGTTCTGATAAGGATTTTTTTAAACCTTCAATAACATTTTCTAATTTTACAATTGGTTTTTCTTTTAAGAAACCACCTAAAATTATCATATTAAATATTTTTTTATTTCCCATTTCAGCTGCCAATTTAGTAGCTTCAACTTGAAATATTTTAATATCTGTTCTAGTTGGATGGTGAGAAATTCCGTTTGGATCATAAATTAATAAACCTCCAGGTTTTACTGTTTCCTCAAACTTATCCATAGATTGTTGATTTAAAATAATAGCCGTATCAAAAAGTTTTAAATAAGGAGAACTAATTCTTTCATCACTTAAAATTACAGTAACATTGGCAGTTCCACCTCTCATTTCTGGTCCGTAAGATGGCATCCAACTAACTTCTTGGTTTTGCATTATACCAGAATATGCTAATATTTTTCCCATTGATAGTACACCTTGTCCACCAAATCCCGCAATAATAATTTCTTCTGTCATAACTTTTATTTTAAAATTCCATCAACTTTAATATCGCCTAAAGGAAAGTAAGAAAACATATGTT
>NZ_JBFHHX010000153.1:0-7063 GCF_041596795.1 Lutibacter sp. | reverse complement strand
CTGATAAACAAGAAATAAAAGTACCAAAATTGGCTTAATTTCATTAATTTTGCATTTTTCAACTTAAAACTAACAAATGACATTAACAAGCTTAAATGCCATATCTCCAATTGACGGTAGATACAGAAACAAAGTAGAAAGTTTAGCGCCTTTTTTTTCGGAAGAAGCTCTTATAAAATATAGAGTAAAAGTAGAAATTGAATACTTTATTGCTTTATGCAACATTCCATTACCTCAATTAGCAGATTTTAACAAGAATCTTTTTGCTGAATTACGTAAAATTTATACCGATTTTACTACTGAAGATGCTCAAAAAATTAAAGACATTGAAAAAGTTACAAATCACGATGTTAAAGCAGTTGAATATTTTATTAAAGAAAAGTTTGACGCTTTAAAAATTGAAAAATATAAAGAGTTTATCCATTTTGGATTAACCTCACAAGATATTAATAACACTTCCGTTCCCTTATCAATAAACGATGCTTTTGATGCTGTTTATTATCCAGAATTAGCGCAATTATTGCAAAAATTGCGCGAATTAGCATCAGATTGGTCAAACATTTCTATGCTAGCACGTACACACGGTCAGCCTGCATCTCCAACGCGTTTAGGAAAAGAAATTGAAGTTTTTATTGAACGTATAGAGCAACAAGTAAAGCAATTGCAAAATGTGCCTTACGCTGCAAAATTTGGTGGTGCAACGGGTAATTTTAACGCACATAAAGTTGCGTATCCAAACATTGACTGGAAAGCTTTTGGAACAAATTTTGTTGAAAAAGTTTTAGGCTTACACCACTCTTTTCCAACAACTCAAATAGAACATTACGATCATTTAGCGGGTATTTTTGATGCGCAAAAACGCATTAACACTATTTTAATAGATTTTAATAGAGATATTTGGACGTATGTTTCTATGGATTATTTTAAACAAAAAATAAAAGCTGGTGAGGTAGGTTCATCTGCAATGCCACACAAAGTAAATCCTATAGATTTTGAAAACTCTGAAGGAAATTTAGGACTTGCAAATGCATTATTTGAGCATTTATCAGCCAAATTACCAATTTCTCGTTTACAACGCGATTTAACCGATTCTACCGTTTTAAGAAATGTTGGTGTACCTTTTGCACATACAATTATTGGTTTTAGCTCAACCCTAAAAGGATTGAATAAATTAATTATTAATGAACCTAAATTTGCTGAAGATTTAGAAAACAACTGGGCTGTAGTTGCAGAAGCAATTCAAACAATTTTACGTAGAGAAGCATATCCAAATCCGTATGAAGCTTTAAAAGGGTTAACAAGAACAAATGCAAAAATTACGCAAAAATCTATGGCCGATTTTATTGATAGTTTAGAAGTTTCTAACGAAATTAAAACTGAATTAAAAGCAATTTCGCCAAGTAACTATACTGGAATTTAATTTTATGAAAAAAATAATTGTACTCTTAGCATTCATAACTTTATTATTTAGTTGTAAAGAAGAAACATTAAATCCTGATAGGTTTAAAACTGGAACTTTTGAAATTCCGGAAGGAAAAGGCTATGATAAAACAATTGTTATTAGAAAAGATTCAATTCAAATTGAAAAATATGCTAACAGAGTAGATACATTAGCTATTTATTGGAAAAACAATTTTAATTATACCTTAAAAATGTTGCACCCAAAATCGGCAATAGATGAAGATCCAATTCATGTTAAAATAACTTCCATATCAAAAAATTCGTATACATTTGAGGCCGTAATTGGACATTCAAATTTTGTTCAAAAAGGTGAAATTATAAAAAAATCAAATTAAGCAATGGAAATATTTTTACACGCAGATGCTTGGATAGCGCTGTTAACATTAACATTTTTAGAAATTATTTTAGGAATAGACAATATTATTTTTATTTCTATTACTGCAGGTAAATTACCACAAAACCAAATTAAAAAAGCTACCAGAGTAGGTTTATTATTAGCGTTGGTTTTTAGAATTCTTTTATTATTAGGAGTTACTTGGTTAATTTCTATGAAAGCTCCTTTCTTTTCTTTTGATATTAGTTGGTTTAAAGGAGGAATTACAGGGCAAAGTGTAATATTAATTTTAGGAGGTATATTTTTATTATATAAAAGTACCAAAGAAATTCACCATAAAGTTGAAGGTGTTGAGGAACATTCTGAATCTTCAACAAAAGCTAAAGTTGCATCAACCTTTGGAATGGTTATATTTCAAATTGTATTAATAGACATTGTATTTTCTTTTGATTCTGTTTTAACTGCTGTTGGTATGACAAACGGAATTCCTGGAGCATTAATAATTATGATTACAGCAGTAATTATATCTATTATTATAATGATGATTTTTGCTACTCCAGTTAGTAATTTTGTTAACAAACATCCAACTATTCAAATGTTAGCACTATCTTTCTTAATATTAATTGGATTTATGTTAATTACAGAAGGCGCACATTTATCGCATATAGAAATATTTAACAAACCTGTGGGTGCAATTCCAAAAGGTTACTTATATTTTGCCATAGCGTTTTCTTTAGGTGTTGAAGCATTGAACATGAAAGTTCGAAAAAAATAACAAAAACTTTACATATTTAACAAAAATCCCGTTCTATAATGGGATTTTTGTTCTTAATTTAGCCATATAATAAAACAATTTATGAACGAGCGTAGAACCACCAATATTTTATTATTAATAATTGTAGTACCAATTATTTTTTATATGCTTAAAATATTAGACTTTATACTTATACCTATTGTAGCCTCTTTATTTATTGCATTATTATTTTTACCATTAATGAGGTGGCTTACAAAAAAGAAAATTCCAAATTCTTTAAGTATTATAATAGTTTTGTTCATTTTTATTGCTAGTTTTTTACTTGGTGGAGAAATAATTAAATTGGCAAGTAAAGAAATTATGCAAACGCAAGATGCTTTTGTGGCAAAAGCACAAATAAAAATTTCAGATTTAGCATACACTATTGAAGATTTTTTAGGTTTTAAATTAACCGAAGATGGAAACCTAATGAACCTTATTTTAAATAAAGAAGCCGTTGGAAAAAACTTTGGTTTTACTATTGGTTTTATAGGTAATCTAATTTCAATGTTACTAATGACAGCTTTTTTTGTTGTTTTATGGCTTGCAGAATCTCTAAATTTCTATAAAGTTTTAAGTAGCACCATTTTTAAACAACAGTATGCATCTGCTAAAATTTTCATGAAAATTGAAAACGATTTAATAACATTTGTAAAAGTAAAGTTTTTAGTAAGTGCTTTAACAGGTATAGGTTTTGGACTTGCCTGCTACTTTTTTAATGTTAGTTTTCCAATATTCTGGGGATTATTTGCTTTTCTAATTAATTTTGTACAAATGATTGGATCCATAGTTTCTGTAGTTTTATTAGCAATATTTGCCTTTGTTGAATTAGACCCTACAAGCACATTATTCTTCTTTATTCTATCAATTACTTTAGTACAAGTTATTTTTGGTAGTATTTTAGAACCTATTTTTATGGGTAAATCATTTTCTATTAACGTAATAGCTATTTTAGTATCGTTAATGTTTTGGGGTTATATTTGGGGAGTTCCAGGCTTAATTATGTCTATTCCTATCACTGTATTTTTAAAAATTATTTTTGAACAATTTCCGCAAACTAAATTATTTGCAACTTTACTTAAAGGATCTGATAAAAAAATTAAGATTCCTAGCATTTAATCCATAAAAAATTCATTTTTATATTGTAACTTTATTTAGGCTTTAGCCCTTTGTTTTTCAAAGGGTTGTTAAAGCCTATATTTATAATTTTAGGTAATATTTGTTACAAAAGACTGTAATGTTTATTACGGTTTACACGTATCACCTCCTATACATTTGCATCAAACAAAAAAAGCAAAAACTATGAGAGTTACATACATTTTATTAATTCCTTTTTTATTTTTTAATCTACTTACTATTCATGCACAACAAGAAGTTTCCATTTCTTTAAATGAAGTATTAGAAAAAATAGATAGCAATAATCATACAATTAAAATTGCGGAAGAAAATTACAATGCTGCCAAAGCTGATTTTAATCAAACCAACTCCATTTTATTACCTAATATTTCAATTTCACATTCGGCAATAAGCACCACTAATCCTTTAATGGCGTTTGGTACCAAATTAAATCAGGAAATTTTAACACAAGCCGATTTTAATCCAGATTTATTAAACGATCCTGATGAAATAAAAAACTTCACCACCAAAATTGAAGTACAACAACCTATTTTTAATGCAGATGGTATTTTTATGCGTAAAGCTGCAAAGGCAAAAATGAATGCTTTTGAATTACAAACAGCAAGAACTAAAGATGCTATAAAATTAGAAGTAACCAAAGCATATATGCAATTACAAGTTGCTTATAAAGCTGTTGAAGTGTTGGAAAAAGCAAAAGAAGCTGCTTTGGAAAACAAAAAAATGGCCGATAATAATTTTAAACAAGGTTATATGCAAAAAGCAGATATTTTAGCTGTTGAAGTGCATGTAACTGAAGTTGAAAATCAGCTATTAACAACTAAAAGCAATGTTAAAAATGCTTCCGATTATTTGTTGTTTTTAATGAATGAAGAAAGCGAAACTACGTTAAAACCTACCACAGAACTTGTTGCTGAAATAAATTTAGAAGTTTACAACCAACAATTATCCGAAAACAGAGCAGATATTGAAGCAATGCAAAAAAGCGCTGAAGCTTATAATAATATGTATAAAGCTGATAAAATGAGCTTTTTACCACGCTTAAATGCTTTTGGAAGCTACGAATTGTATGATGATCAATTATTTGGTACAAATGCAAAAGGTTATTTAGTGGGCGCACAACTTTCTTGGAACGTTTTTGATGGATTTAAAAGTTTTGGTAAAGCACAAAAAAGTAAAGCTGAATTTGATAAAGCCGAAATTAGTTTAGATCAATACAAAAATCAAAGTCAGTTAGAATATAATAAAGCTAAACGCCAATTAAAAGATGCTGAAAATCAGTTAACACTAACAAACTTAGCCGTTGAACAATCTAAAGAAGCATTTAGAATTAGAAAAAACAGATTTGAACAAGGGTTGGAAAAAACATCAGATTTATTAATTTCTGAAACACAATATTTACAAAAACAGTTAGAGCAACTGCAAACCGTGTTCAATTACAATTTTACTAAAGCTTATGTAGCTTTTTTAACAAAATAACCAACTCTCAAAAAAAATCATAATAATATAAGTTATCAAAAAAATAAAATCGATGAAAAATTCAATAAAAATAATAGCCTTAGCAACTTTAGTATTTATAGCAAGTTGCGGAAGTGATAACAAAAAAACTACAGATAACAGCACTCCGGTTGCTGTAAAAGTTAATACTCCATCATCAGAAACAAGTGCTTTTTTATCCGCTAGTGGAAAAATTGAAGCCGTTCAAAATGCTAACTTAAGTACAAGAATGATGGGTTTTGTAAATAACGTTCATGTTAAAGTTGGTCAAAAAGTTTCTCAAGGACAATTATTAGTTAGTATAAACAGTGCCGATATTTCAGCTCAAAAAGCTCAAGTTACTGCGTCTATTTCAGAAGCAACCGCTGCTTTTAAAAATGCTGAAAAAGATTACAACCGTTTTAAAGCATTATTTAGTGAAAATAGTGCATCGCAAAAAGAAATGGATGATATGACTGCACATTACGAAATGGCTAAAGCTCGTTTAGAAGCTGCCAACCAAATGAAAAATGGTGTAAACGCACAATTATCATATTCTAACATTACAGCGCCTTTTAGTGGTGTAATTACCGGAAAATTTGTAAATAAAGGTGATATGGCAAACCCAGGAATGCCATTAATAAGTATGGAAACTCCAGGTCAATTTCAAGTAATTGCAATGGTGCCAGAATCTGAAATTACAAAAATTAACAATGGTATTGAAGTAAATGTTTTGGTAAAATCTACCAATCAATTATTAAAAGGAAAAGTTACAGAAGTTAGTACATCTGCTAAAAATACAGGTGGACAATATTTAGTAAAAGTTGTATTAGAAAAAACGGATGCTAAATTATTATCGGGCATGTTTACTTCGGTTCAATTTCCAATTGAGAAAAAATCAACTAAAAACGAAGTTATTTTAATTCCTAAAAGCGCTTTGGTAACTCAAGGACAATTAACTGGTGTTTACACTATTGCAAATGAAAACACAGCTATTTTAAGATGGTTACGTATAGGAAAATCTTTTGGTGATGATGTTGAAGTATTATCTGGCTTGTCTAATAATGAGCAATATGTGGTTTCAGCTGAAGGAAAATTATACAACGGAGTAAAAGTAACTATTCAATAATATTAATTGTTGCGTTAGGGATAGCCGTGAAAATCCTTTTTTGATAAAAAAAGATTGAAACAAATAGCCCGACCCAAAGGGAAACGCCCAAAAATTTAAAATTATGCAAGAAGGTATATCAGGTAAAGTTGCCAATGTTTTTATAAACTCTAAGTTAACCATTTTATTAATGGTGGCTTTAATGGCCATTGGTATTTATAGTTCTTTTTTAATTCCTAGAGAAGAAGAACCACAAATTATTGTTCCTATGGCCGATGTTTTGGTTGGCTATCCGGGAGCGAGCCCTACAGAAGTTGAAAGCCGCGTGGTAAAACCGTTGGAGAAAATTATTTCGAATATTAAGGGTGTGCAACACGTACATAGTATTGCTATGAACGGACAAAGTATGATGATTGTGCAGTTTTATGTAGGTGAAGACACAGAACGATCGTACGTAAAATTATATGATGAATTAATGCGTTATAAAGGTTCATTTCCTCCAGGTGTTACAGAACCGCTTGTAAAAACACGTTCTATTGATGATGTTCCAATGTTGGGATTAACTTTTTGGAGTGAAAATTATAACGATTTTGAAATTCGTCAGATTGCTGAAGAGGTAACTTCGGAAATTGAAAAAGTAAAAGATGTTTCTATTACTAAAGTTATTGGTGGAAGAAACAGAGAACTAAAAGTTATTTTAGATAAAGATAAAATGGCTGAAAATGGTGTAGATGCGTTGGGTATTATGCAACCAATT
>NZ_JBFHHX010000152.1:0-7169 GCF_041596795.1 Lutibacter sp. | reverse complement strand
ATGACAAATTCAAAATATTAGATTAAATTTAATTTGAGTTTAAAATTTGAATCATGTTAAAATCTAGGTTTGAAAACAAAAGAAAACCCTTATTACCATTCAATAAATTTATTAAAAGAGTATTCATTTACTTTTCATTTTCTATTCTATTAATCGCATTTTCTTTAGGAATTGGCACTTTTGGCTATCATTATTTTGCTGAAATTTCTTGGGTAGATTCTTTTTACAATGCAAGTATGATATTAACTGGTATGGGACCTGTAAATGAAATGATTACTGTAAAAGCTAAATTATTTTCTTCATTTTATGCACTTTTTAGTGGTATTGCTTTTTTAAGTACTGTTGCAGTTATTTTTGCTCCAATTGCACACAGATTGTTACATATTTTACACGTGAATGAAAAATAATTAAATTAATTCAAAAACTTACTTCTACAAATTTTCAAAGCGCTTCTTTTTAACAACACCTTACCAACAAGAACATTTAGAATTATCTTTAGCAGTGCAAACGAATCTTATTTGTTAGGTTTTAAACATAAATTTTAGCAAAAAGAAACTTAAAATTTCACAATCAATTGTTTAACTATTTTATTTAATAGTTGTAAATTACATTAAACTATTTTTCAATTAAACGGTCTAACTACATTGAACTGAAAATTGGTTTGTTTTTATTATGGAAGTTTTAAATAATGAAATAGAACTTATAGCTGCTTTAAAAAATCCAAAGGTTAAAGATAAAGCCTTTAAAACTCTGTTGGACAATTATCAAGAGCGCTTATATTGGCATATTAGAAAATTAGTTTTAATACATGAAGATGCTAATGATGTACTACAAAATACATTTTTAAAAATTTATAAAAGTATTCATACATTTCATCAAGATAGTAGTTTGCATACTTGGATGTACAGAATTGCATACAATGAATCTATGAATTTATTAGCTGAAAAAAATAAAAAAAGTTTTATTTCATCTGAAGAAGTAACTACCAAAATACTAAATAATTTACAAGAAGATGTTTATTTTGATGGCGATGAAATTAAGTTAAAATTACACAAAGCATTATTAGAATTACCTGAAAAACAACGACAAGTATTTAATATGAAATATTTTGATGAATTAAAATTTAGAGAAATATCAGAAATATTAGGTACAACCGAAGGTGCATTAAAAGCATCGTATCATATTGCAGTTAAAAAAATTGAAGAATATTTAGTAGGCAATTAAACTAAATAGCAAATTTTAGGTCTAAACATAAAATGAAGAAAGACAGTAAACATAAGAGCCCTCAAAACAAATCAACGTTAGGTTTTAAGATTCCTTCCGGCTATTTTGAAACTTTTCAGCAAGAAATATTCGAAAAAATAGCAGAAGAAAATAAGCAAAAGGAACAACAACAAAAACTAGGTTTTAAAGTTCCTGAAAATTATTTTGAAACCTCTAAAAAAGAGATTTTAGAATTAACTGAGACCAAAAAAGGTAAAGTTATTAATTTTATTACCCTTAATAAATGGCTTGTTGGATCAATAGCAGCGGCAATAGCATTGTTAATTACTTTAAGTGTATTTAACAATTTTAGTTTAGAAACAAACAATCAAATGGCAGTAATAAATAACATTGAAGCCATTAATTTAGAAAATGATGCTATTCTAAATTCTATTTTAGAAAACGATGCAAATGTGAATGAATATATGGAAACATATGTTTTAAATGAGTTGGTTGTAAAAGATGCTTTAAAAAATTTTATTAGTTGGGATGCAAGGGAATTAGAGGTGTTGTTTATTGAAGACTCTAAACTAAATAATTATATTGATGCGCTAGTAATTGAAGATTTAATTATTGATGATATACTAAATGATTAAACAAATAAAATATTCATACTTACTTAAAAATATATAAAATGAAAACAAAAAATACATTTAAAATTAAGGTTTTAATTTTTATTGCGTTGTTGTTTTTTAGTACATATTCTAATGCTCAAAATGCAGAAGTTTTAAGCAACTTAACACCTCAACAAAAAGAAATGGTTGAAGCCCAAAAAAAATTATTAATTAAAAACAGAGAGGCTTTTAAAGCTACTTTATCAGCTAATCAGTTAGAAATTTTAAAAAACACATCACTTTCAAAAGAAGATAGAATGAAAGCTTTAACGGAAAGCCTTTCTGATAGTCAAAAAAAATTATTAGCTAAAAATAGGAGTGAAGCAATTTCTGGAAAAGAAAATTTTAAAGCAACTATTACTGAAGAGCAACGACAAAAATTACAACTACAAATTGGGTTAATGAAAGGTTCACAAGAAAAAAAAGAATTACGAGAAGGAGTTATTGAGAATAGAAAAAACAGAAAAAATGGTAATAATTAAATTAGTATCATTTTTATAAAACCCCAATTTTAAAATGTAACCTACAACACTCTGTAGGTTACATTTTTTTTGTAACTTTAATTTATGCCTTTATAATACATTAAAAATGCGTTATTACTTTACCATAGTATTAATTTTATTAAGTATGTTTCAAAGTACAGCGCAAGATGATGAGACAATGGTAGACTCATTATTAGATGAATTCTTAAGTGCAGATAATCAAATAATTGACGATTTACTTTTGTCACTTTCAAATTTCAATTTAATTTATGCATCTACAACGTATAACACTAAAACCTATTTTTCTGGTAGAGATATAGGAATTGATCAATACAATATTTCTACTCAATTAACCTATGCAAATTCTAATGGATTTTACACAGGAATTAGTGGTGCTTATTTTAGCCAATTTTACCCAAAATGGGATGTAACAACATTATATATTGGCTTTGGAAATTATTTAAACAAACAAAAAACACTTAGTTATAATACAGCATATTCTAGATATTTTTATGCTAATAGTGAAGATAATATTTTTGCAAACACGTTAGATTTTGGGTTGGGTATTAGAACAAAAAATAAAATTTTAGCCACTCAACTTACTGGTTCTTATTTGTTTGGCAAAGAGAGCTCTTTTCATTTTTTATCAAAAACCTATTTTAAAACTAACTTATTAAAAGAAAAAAACACTTTAATAACTATAAAACCTCAGTTAAATATCTTTTTTGGCAAGCAAACAATAGAACTTTCGAGAATAGATATTATTGAAAATATACCTGAAACTACTTATTCAAAAAACACTGTTTTTGATTTAATAAATACACAACTAATATTTCCTGTAGAATGTACATTTAATAATTTTGATATTTGTTTTGGTTATACTTTTAATTTTCCACATCCAATAGGAGAGGAAGTTTCTCTTAAAACAACTAGTTTTTTCAATTTTTCCTTAGGTTATTTATTAGAATTGTAATTAATAAAATTTACTTAAAAAACTTTGTGTAAACTTTTCGTATTACAAAATAACCTTGCAAATTTGCAACCATATTTAATTACACATGGACTTAAAAATAAAACAGCGAATTGCCTTAAGCGCTTATTTTTTTTTATCAGGAATTTCTTTTGCAACTTGGGCTTCTAGAATACCAACTATTAAAACGTTTTATAACTTAAACGAAGCCGAATTAGGGAATTTATTATTTATAATGCCTATTAGTTCATTAATTGGACTACCTTTTTCTGGTTGGTTGGTTTCAAAATTTAATAGTAGAAATCCACTTATTATTTCGTTTTTATTTTACTGTTTAGCATTATTTTTTATTGGTTATGCTTCTAATATTATCTTTTTATCCTTTTCCTTATTTTTATTTTCATTTAGTATGAGAATTATAAATATTGCTGTTAATACACAATCTATATCACTACAAAAAGAATTTAAAAATAAAATAATCGGCTCATTTCATGGTTTATGGAGTTTAGGTGGATTAATTGGCGTTGGCTTTTCTACACTAATGGTGAAATTTGATGTGTCAATGAAAAATCACCTTTTAATAATGGCTATTTTTTCTTTAATTGTAGGTTTAATTTCATATAGGTTTTTAATGAAAAACGACAAGCCAACCTCAGGAAATAAACTAATTTTAGGAAAACCAGATACTTTTATTTTATTATTAGGCATTTTAGTTTTTTTAGCTGCTGTTTGTGAAGGAGGAATGTTTGATTGGAGTGGTGTATATTTTAAAGAAGTAATAAAAGAAGAAGTTTTTACTTTAGGGTATTTTATATTTATGGTTTTTATGGCATCTTCTCGGTTTGTTTCTGATAAAATTATTGATGTTATTGGAATGAGAAAAGCATATATTATAAGTTCTTTATTTATATCAACAGGCATTAGTTTGGTAATTATTTTCCCATATTTTTGGCCTGCAATTATAGGTTTTAGTTTGGTTGGAATTGGTGTAGCTGCAATTATTCCAATGACGTATGCTTTAGCTGGAACCTCTAAAAAATATTCAGCGGGTATGGTAGTATCTATTATTTCTACTTATGGAATTGTTGGTATGCTTTTAGGTCCGCCACTTGTAGGATACATTGCTCATGTATTTAATTTAAAAGTAGCTTTTGTGTTATTTTTAATATCAGGATTATTAATAATTCCTATTTCACAATTGTTTTATAAAACACAAAAAGAGCAATAAAATACAAGATTTAAAGCATAAAAAAAGGGTTTGATACTTTTGTATCAAACCCTTTTTTTATACAATTATATAAGCTTAATTTAATTTAATCCAAGGTTTACCAGATTTTAATAATTGCTTTCCTGATACCTCATTTATAATAGTAGCAGCCATCATATACCAAGCAGCTAAAGCACAAACAATTAAAACATAAGCAGCAACTGTAGTCATCTCAGGAAAACCGAAATGCGCTAAATCTAACAAAATAAATCCTAGTAATAAAGTTGAAAAAGTAATTGCCATTGCTGTATGAATAAACAATGATCCAATCCAAAAAATTAAGGTTAATAATGTCCAACCAATTAAATAAAAACCAACATCGGTATGAGATGATGCGTAAATTCCCGCGTTATTTAATATCCAAATAATTCCTAATCCAATCCAAAATGCACCATAACTTGTAAAAGCAGCAAATCCAAAATTATTTCCCATTTTATGTTCTAAAAATCCGGCTATCATTTGAGCCAAACCTCCAAAAATAAATCCCATTGCAACCACAGGACCTAATCCAATTAATCCTAAATTGTGGAATTGTAACAATAGTGTTGTTAATCCAAATCCTGCTAAACCAACAACTGCTGGGTTTCCTAATTTATTTGTATTCATAGTATTATAATTATTAACTTAATTTAAAATTTTGGCAAAAATCAATTATTTAAATTAATGGCCTGCTGATTTTTATCATTAAATTTCAATAATATACGATAACGTTTTCGTAGTTGGTAAATTTGTTTTAAAAAATGAGGAAATACTTAAAAAGTAAAATTATTACTACATTTTAAAACCTATATTTGCACGCGCAGTTAAACATTAATATGAAGATAGAACGTACTGAAAAAGAACCAATTTCAAAAGAAGATATTGCAAAATGCATTGCTATTTTAGAGCAATTAGTAACTAATACTACAGAAATATTTGATATAGAAAAAGAGCAAAGAACAGCTTTAATTAAAGCTGCTGGAATGTTTTCAAGACCCAATAGAGATGAGTTTTCTAGAAGGAAAAAAGATGGTAAAAAGTTAGCACAACGCAAATTAGAGGCAAAGGACAAAAGTGCTAGAAAAGAAACTGGAATACGCAGTGCTCGTGAATCTGTTATTTTTGAAGCTCCTAAATTATTGTTATCAGAAGAATTAACATTAAAAAAACCTTTAGAATTAAAAACCCCAAAAAAATGTTATATCTGTAAGGAAGAATTTACTGTAATGCATCATTTTTACGATACAATGTGTACTGATTGTGGTGATTTTAATTATGCCAAACGTTTTCAAACTGCCGATGTAAATGGGCAAGTAGCTGTAATTACTGGTTCTCGTTTAAAAATTGGTTATCATATTACATTAATGTTATTGCGTGGAGGCGCAACCGTAATTGCAACTACACGTTTTCCAGTTGATTCTGCGCTTCGGTTTTCAAAAGAAGATGATTTTTCGGTTTGGGGACATCGTTTAAAAATTCACGGATTGGATTTACGTCATATTCCAAGCGTAGAAATATTTTGTAATTTTATAGAACAAAAATATGAAAAGCTTGATATTTTAATTAATAACGCCGCACAAACTGTTAGAAGACCTGCAGGATTTTATCATCATTTAATGGAAAATGAGGAGTTGCCAATTTCTAAATTACCGAAATCTGCACAAAACTTATTATCAGACCATTACAACTGTTTACTTGAATTAAAAGAGTTAACATCAGGAGCTTCATCAAACCAAAACATGCCAGTAACTTGGCACGGACCTGAACCTGGTATTGGCTTACGTGCATCAGCAAAATTATCTCAAATTCCATATAGTTTTGATAAAACTTTAGTATCAAAAGAAGTATTTCCTGAAGGTAAATTAGATGCTGATTTACAACAAGTAGATTTGAGAAAAGTAAATAGCTGGCGATTAAAATTGGGTGAAATAGAAACTACTGAAATGATTGAGGTTCAATTGGTAAATTCAGTGGCTCCTTTTGTCTTATGCAATCGTTTATCTGAACATATGAAAAATCATCCTACAGGTAAAAAGCATATTATTAACGTTTCTGCAATGGAAGGGAAATTTTATGGATCTTTTAAAGAAGATCGTCATCCGCATACAAATATGGCAAAAGCGGCTTTAAATATGCTTACACACACAGCTTCTGGTACTTTGGCTAAAGATGGTATTTTTATGAATGCTGTAGATACAGGTTGGGTAACAGATGAAGATCCTATTGATTTATCTAAAAAGAAACAAGAGTTATTTGATTTTCAACCGCCATTAGATATTGTTGACGGAGCTGCACGTGTTTTAGATCCATTGTTTGATGGTATAAATACAGGGAAACATTGGTGCGGTAAATTTTTAAAAGATTATAAACCTATTAGTTGGTAGTTTAAAATAATTTAAAAAACTTCAACCTTTGCAATTAAATTATATAATTTTTGGCGTTCTATTGGTTTTGATAAATAAGCATTACATCCAACTTTTATAGCTTTTGTTTTATAATTTTCTTGGGTATAGGCAGATTGCGCAATAATATAAACAGTTTTATTAAATTTTCTAATTTCTTCAGTAGCTTCAAAACCATTTAACTTTGGCATT
>NZ_JBFHHX010000151.1:0-7193 GCF_041596795.1 Lutibacter sp. | reverse complement strand
ATTATATTGCTAGTTCTAGACTGCTTACGAATATTCCTGCGGAATATTCTATTCGGTTTTTATTTGCTAAATTAGTTGCTTAAACACGCAACTACTCATAGCCTAAACAGTTAAAAAAAAGCCTAGCTAAAAAATAGCTAGGCTTTATTTTTTTGAAAACAACCTCTGTAACAAACAAGAAACAAAAAAATGGAGGTTAATAATCAATTAAAAAATTCCCAATAGATTAGAAATTATACTAAAAAGCTGTAGATCCAAAACACAACGAACAAATGGCAAATTATGCCGATGCCTTAATTGCCTTTTGGGATGGAAAAAGTAAAGGAACGAAACATATGATTAAGGTAGCTAGAAAAGAAAATTTAACAATCAAGATTATAAATTTTGAAACGTCATCCTCAGCTTGACTGGGGATCTCAATCCTAGATTCTAAAATGGTAATAACAATAAAATATCACGTACTATATTTAAATTCATTTTAAATTAACAACAGCCATATTTTTTAATCACTTTTTTATTAAATTAGTACATTGAAAAAATTGCAATTTCAACAAATGATAAAATAATCTAAAATTACTTTTAACTTTTATTTCTTTAGGAATAAAAGAGAAAAAATAATGTATATTAAAAGTTAGCCCAAATTATGAAAAAGAAAATTCTACTTCTATTTATTGCCCAAATCATTACGAATTATGCTTTTACTCAAAACTATGAAAATTTTGAACCTGATAAAATTAAAATTGATAATGAAGAATCGATAGTTTATCAACAATTTAAAAATAAATATGATTTAACAATCTCTAAACATAATTTGAGTAGAAATGACAAAAATGATACATTCCAAGTGCTAACATTTAAAGAGAACTTAATTGAAAAGTTTATTATTAAACAAAATAAAAAAACAAATTTAATTTCAATTAGAAAGTTAAGAGTATCAAAAAAATCAAATGATAATTTCCAAAAGTTTATTGATAATTTAATTGAGAATAATTTTTTTGATTTAAAAAATGAAAACATTAATTGTTGGGTAGAGAATAATGACAAATCCATTTCGATAGCACCATTTGATAATAATCTCTATTATTTTGAAATTATTAATAAAGATAAATACAAATTAATATATAGTGATTGCATTGAGAGCCATCCAAATTTCATCAAGAAACCGGATGAAAAGGAAAGATTAAAATATTGGGATTGTTTGAATTTATTTAAAGATTATTGGGATTAAAACTTGGGCTAATACCTCATATAAGTTATGCTTAAATTTGAACTAACATTAACGACAAACATTCAACTAACGATTTGCTACGGTAGAAAAATCTCCGATTTTCCAAACGCACAAATCTTATAAAAGCCCGTTGCCAAATATTGTGATAACGAACAAAAAATAAAAAACTATGCTTAAAAGAAATTTACCCTCAATACTAATAATTGTTGCTATGACTATTACCTTTAATGGGTTCTAATAAACCTGGTATTCCAAATGGCCCTAAGCAACCTAAGAGAGACAAGAGGACTTATACTTATAACAGAGCACTAATCTAAAACTCGTTTTAGTTCTCCTCTTGTTTCTTAGTAAAGTTAATAAGCATTATTTTTAAATGCTAAATAAAGAAACTCGTTGGCAAACATTAAATAAAAATAAAAATGAAAAAAAACATTTTCATATTAGTATCATTATGTATATCAATTAATTTAAATTCTCAAAATTTTTCAAAACAAATTTTACTTGATAATTATTATGGTAGAGAAGCTGAGTTTGGGGATTTCGATCGAGATGGAGATTTAGATATATTAATGTTTTATACATTTAATAATGCATATGGTGAGGGATTCACCAGAATTTTTGAAAACGTCAATTCTGAATTTAATGAATTAGAATCAGGGTTTCCAATAGTGGAATATTTTGGAAGCTCAAGAAATGGGGCTATAAATTGGGTTGATTTTAATAATGACGGTTATTTAGATGTGTTTTTAGTTGTTGGGGAACCCTTCTCAATAGAAACCAAACTGTACATTAATAATAAGAATAAAACCTTTACTGAAAAAGAATTAAATATTAATGATTTAGTATTGGGTAGCAGCGGTCCTATCTGGGTTGACTTTGATAATGACGGTGATTTAGATCTCACCATGTTCGGAGTAGAAAGTTCTAAATATGCTATAAAAATTTATGAGAATAATATAGATACTCAAGAATTAAATGCAATACCATATACTTTTGATAATGTTATTATAAAAAGTAGAATGCCTTGGGCTGATTTTAATAATGATGGCTATTTAGATTTATTGGTTAACGAACTTATCGACAATTCTCAAACAAACCTAGCTATTTATAAAAATAATGGTGATAAAACATTCACAAAAATAATATATGCAAATCATTTAGGCTTAAATAATGATATTTTGAACCAAACAGGCGATATGAGATGGGGAGATTATAATAGTGATGGTTATTTAGACATCTTAATTTCTGGTCAGCACACAGATTATACTGGAAGTGGCATAACTTATTTATATAAAAATAACGGAAATGAAACATTTACAAAAATTGACATAGATAATGTTTATGGAATGACAAATGAAGTGAGTATTGAATGGGGAGATTATGATAATGATGGAGACTTGGATATTTTACAAACTGGTGAAGGCAGAATAAATGGTATAAAAGATAGAACTAGAATATATAATAATGAAAATCTAGAATTTGTTAACTCAAATATTGAAAATTTACTTGGTGTTCATCAAAGAGGAATGTCAACTTCAGGAGACTATAATAATGATAATAAATTAGATTTCTTAGTATTAGGCCAAATAGACTATACACATCATCAAATTGCCCTTTATAATAATATTTCATTGATAAATAATTATCCTCCACAAGCACCACTAAATTTAAGTCAAGACATTAATAATGATGAAATTATCTTGTCTTGGGATAAAGGAAATGATCAAGAAACTAGTCAAGAAGCACTTAGCTACAATATCTATCTAATTCGAGATAACGATACCATCATTAATCCTGCAGCTTTAATAAATGGCAAAAGAATTCTTCCAAGAATTGGGAATTCTAAACATAATAATTTTTATAAACTTAAAAATTTAAAAGCAGGAACTTATAAATGGGGGGTTCAATCTATAGACAATAGTTTCATTGGATCAAGTTTTTCTTTAGAAGAAACTTTTGAAATTACAGCTAATTCTAGCCAATTAGATGATGACAATGATGGTATTATGAATGATGTTGATCAATGCCCAAACACACCTACTGGATTAATAGTAAACGCTAATGGATGTTTCACACTACCATCAAATAATTTCACAATTGAAGTCAAAGGAGAAACTTGTCCAGATAAAAAAAACGGTGAAATTTTTATAACTCCTAATGAAACGTATAATTACAGAGCAACTATTAATAATACAAGTCACAATTTTACTAATAATAGTTTAACCATTTCTAATTTAGCTCCAGGAACCTACGAAATGTGCATTACAGTTTCAGAAGATGAAACTTTTAGACAATGTTATTCAATTGTTGTAGAAGCAGGGAAAATCGTTTCAGGAAAAGCAAGTTTAACATCCAAAAAAGCATCAATTGAAATTGAAAAAGGAACATCCCCTTATACTATATTTAGAAATGGAAAGGAATTGTTTAAAACGAGTAATCCATCATTTTCTTTAGATGTACTACACGGAGATTTAATTGAGGTAAAAACGGCAAAATCTTGTGAGGGAGTTTTCTCTAAAATGATTGTTTTATTTGAAGACTTAAATGTGTTTCCAAATCCTACAGACGGTATTTTTGAGATAGCATTACCAGAATCATTAAAAGAAGTTAAAATAACATTATTTTCAACAAATTCTCAAAGAATATCAGCTAAAATGTATTCAGTTGTTGATGGTAAAGTTAAATTAAACATAGAGAACCTTCCAGCGGGAATCTATTTTGTAAAAATACATTTAGAAACCCCATTATCATTTAAAATTATAAAAAAGTAAATAAATTGAACTAACCAAAACGCAACTTTAGTAATTCTAAACGGTTACCAACACCTCATATAAATTATGCTTACTTTTATACTAAATAACGAACCGACAAACATTCAACAAACGATTTGCTACGGCAGAAAAATCTCCGATTTTTAAGTCGAACAAACCATATACAAACACGTTGGCGTACATTCTGAAAAGAAAAAATTGTGAAAAGAAAAAGAATAATTTCAGTTCTGATTTTAGTTATTATCGGATTAGCATACTTGATTAAAGATTATTATAATCACATAGGAGTTATTTTATACTTTTTAATTGCTATCGTGGTAACAATTACTTCATTTTCAAAATTTACATTGATTGATGATTTAGGATTATCTTTTAGAATATTGACAAATAAAAGATTTTATCAATATTTAATTCCAACAATTTTAGTTTCAAATCTGATTCTGTTTTATATAAAGAAATTTAATATAGTTCCAACTAATTATGATAATCAAGAGCCAATATTGAAAACTATTTTAATTTTTCTATTTATAAATAGCATTAGAACTTTTGGAGAAGAAATTATATTTAGAGGTGCACTATTAATTCCAGAAATCAAAAACAACAAAAAACTATTTTGGCAGATAAATTTAGGTCAAGCAATTATTTTCACAGGAATTCATATTTTATTCGTTGATGGATTAATGAATAAATTGATTTTCGGATTATATGTTTTACTGTTATCGATTTATTTCGGATGGTTGAATAGAAAATTTGATAGTATCATACCAAGTTGGACAGTTCATTGGATGAATGGGATTCAAGTGATTTTATTAACACATTTGATGATTTAAACGATACGCCAACACCGTATAACCGCCTAGAATTAAATTAACTATTCTTATTGTTAGTACAAACTTCACACTATTTCCAATTTTCTAACTTATAGTTTTCAATTGTTTTATTAATAAAACCTTCTTTATTTTTTTTTACAATTTCAAGGGTTTCACCCGAATACAATTCTGGATGAAACTCTCTAACGTGTTTATCGCTCCAAATAGATAATTCTGCTATTATAGGCATTAGGTCAACACCTTTTTCGGTTAAAGTATAAATATTTGATTTCTTATTATCTGGTAGGTTTTCTTTTGTGATAATCTTAAATTCTTCAAGCATTTTTAATCTTGAAGACAATATGTTAGTAGCAATAGATTCTTCACTTTCAATAAAATCTTTAAACGTTTTTTTTCCTTCAGTCAACATTTGTTTAACAATAACTAATGCCCATTTATCGCCAATAACATCAAGCGCAACGGTTATAGGGCAATTACATCTGAATTTATGCTCCATTATATCTAATGTATTTATCAATTGATTGCAAAGATACAATTTTTATTTTTTTACTTGCAAATTGAAATTAATTTAGTTTTTACTTGCATAATAAAAGCAATCTATATATTTTTGCTTGCGATTTAAAAGTAATAAACAATATATAAAATAAGTAAAAATGAAAAATGTAATTATCACAGGAAGCAGTAACGGATTTGGATACCTTTCAGCAAAACTATTTGCAGACAACGGTTATAAGGTTTACGCAACAATGAGAAATCCTGAAGGAAGCAATTCTGAAAAAAAACAAGACTTAGAAAGTTATTCTTCAAATGTTAAGGTTGTAGATATGGATGTTGCTAATGATGACTCCGTTAAAAAAGCAATGGACAGTATAATTAAAGAAGCAGATACAATAGATGTTTTAATTAACAATGCTGGTATAATGCATTTAGGAATTGCAGAGGCTTTTAGTATAACCCAAGCTAATGACTTAATGAATATAAATTATTATGGTATTATTAGAACCTCTCAGGCTGTATTACCAACTATGCGAAAAGCAGGAAAAGGGTTAATAATCAACACAACATCTGCTTATGGTAGAGTACCTGCTCCGTTTGCAGCAACTTATAGCGCATCTAAAGCAGCTGTAGAAGCATATACACAAAGTTTAAAATATGAATTGGCTCCTACTGGAGTAGAATCTATTTTAGTAGAACCAGGACCATTTGCTACTAATTTAGGAAATTCATTTGTTCCAGAAGCTCGAACAGAAATTGTAGCAGAGAACCCAGAGTTACAAAAGATTCTTGGCAGTATGGTTGAAGGATTTGGTGAGTTAATGCAGTCAGAAGATATTCCACAGCCTAGTATAGTTGCCGACGCTTATTTAAAACTGGCAGAAATGCCACAAGGCTCAAGACCAACACGTACAACAGTTGGATTACCATTTGGAGCAGACAAGGTTAATGAACTAACGCAGTCCATACAAGATGAATCTTTAAGCAATTACAAATTAGAGTATTTATTAGAAACAAAAATCAAATAAAATGAACAATAATATAGCAGGCAAAGTAGTAGTCATTACAGGTGGAAGTAGCGGATTAGGAGAAGCTATAGCTCGTTATTTGGCAGAAAAAGGAGCAAAAATAGTAATAGGTGCTCGTAGAATAGACAAATTAGAAAAAGTTGCTTCTGAAATTAAAAAAAATGGAGGTGCTGTTGAAATTTTAAGGACAGATGTTACCAATGCGGATGATGTAAAAGCTTTGGTAAAAAAGGCCATTGACAGTTTTGGGAAAATTGATGTTATGGTTAATAATGCCGGTATTATGCCTTTGGCACCATTAAGTGCTTTAAAAATTTACGAATGGGACAGTATGATTGATGTTAACATAAAAGGTGTGTTATACGGTATTGCTGCAGCCTTACCAGAATTTGAAAAACAAAAATCGGGTCACTTTATCAATTTAGCATCTGTCGCTGGATTAAAAGTAAGTCCAGGCGGAGCAGTTTATAGCGGAACTAAATACGCAGTGCGTGCCATAAGTGAAGGATTAAGGCAAGAGGTTGGTAAAGATATTAGAACCACTATTCTTTCACCAGGTTTAATAGATTCTGAACTACAATTAGGAAGCTCAGATGAGGCAACTTCACAATTTGTACAGCAAGTTTACAAAGATGCTATTCCTGCAATTTCTATTGCAAAAGCTGTGGCCTACGCTATTGATCAACCTGCAGATGTAGATATTAACGAACTAGTAATTCGTCCTACTATACAAGAGTTTTAAAAATTAAAACAAAAAAATGACAGAAATTAAAAGACATTACTGGATTCTATGATGTAGATAATTATCCTAATCTATAATTCAGCCTTTTAACAAATTAAT
>NZ_JBFHHX010000150.1:0-7211 GCF_041596795.1 Lutibacter sp. | reverse complement strand
TTTTGGAAATAAGTTTCCTTTATTGATAAAATTTATTGATGCAAAACAAGATTTATCGGTACAAGTGCACCCAAATGATCAATTATCCAAAGAGCGCCATAATTCATTTGGAAAAACTGAAATGTGGTACATTATGCAATCAGATGCTGGGTCTAGACTTATTTTAGGTTTTAATAAAACAATAGATACAAAGCAATATGTAGACCTTTTAAAACAAAAAAAAATCATGTCGGTTTTAAATGAAGTTCCGGTTAAAAAAGGAGATGCATTTTTTATTGAAACTGGAACTGTGCACGCAATAGGAGCAGGAATTGTGTTGGCAGAAATACAGCAAACTAGCGATATTACGTATAGAATTTACGATTTTGATAGAGTTGATGAGCAAGGTAATGAACGTGATTTACACACAGAATTAGCCGTTGATGCATTAAATTTTAATGATAATATAGCTACAGAAAGAAATTACTCTAAAGAGATAAATACTTTAAATACAGTAGCATCTTGTGAATATTTTAAAACCAACTTTATTCCTGTAAAAGGAATTTTAAGTTTAGATTACTCCAGTACAGATTCGTTTGTGATTTTTATGTGTGTTAAGGGTAGTGCCACAATTTCAATTTTTGGCAACACAGAAACTATTAATTTTGGCGAAACACTTTTAATTCCTGCAACAGCGGAAAAAGTTATAATTAATTCTGACAACTGTGAATTGTTAGAAGTTACGGTTTAAATAACATTCACTTCAATTTCTAAATCAATAGAAAATATTTGCAAAATAGTTTGTTGAATTTGCTGTGCCAGCTTATAAATTTCTTGTCCGGTTGCATTGTTATAATTTACTAAAACCAATGCTTGTTTTTCGTGCACACCAGCATCACCAAAGCGTTTTCCTTTAAAGCCGCTTTGTTCTATTAACCAACCTGCTGGAATTTTAACTTCACTTTCTGAAACTATATAATGTGGAATATCAGGATATTTTTTTTGTAACTTTTTAAATTCAACTACATCAATCACCGGATTTTTGAAAAAACTTCCGCTGTTTCCAATTTTCTTAGGATCAGGAAGTTTACTTTCTCTAATAGCAATAATAGCATTTGATATTTCTTTTAAACTAGGGTTTTCTTTATTGGTTAATTCGCTTTGAATTGCTCCGTAAGAAATATTTATTTGATGATTTTTTTTGGTAAGTTTAAAAGTAACTTTTGTAATAATAAATAAACCTTTTAGTTCGTTTTTAAAAACAGAATTTCGGTAACCAAAATTACAGTCGGAATTATAAAAAACATGAGATTTTCCGGTTGCAATTTCTAAAGCTTCTAATTGATAAAATGTATCTTTAATTTCAACACCATAAGCACCAATATTTTGAATAGGTGAACTGCCAACATTACCAGGAATTAAAGATAAGTTTTCTAAACCGCCATAATTTTGAGAAATACACCAAATAACAAAGTCGTGCCAATTTTCACCTGCTTCAGCGGTAACCAACACATGGTTATTATCAAATTCTTCAACGGTTATTCCTTTTAAATTTAATAGAACTACCAATTTGTCTATCCCTTTTGTTAACAGCATATTACTTCCGCCACTTAACAAAAAGATATCTTTTTCAAAAGAAATTATTTCTTGTAAATCACTTAAGGAATTTGCAGTTACAAAACTTTTTGCCGTTGCGTCAATCCCAAAAGTATTGTAAGGTTTTAAGGATATGTTTTCTAAAATATTCAATTATAACGAATTATATTTTTCTAACCCAGCTTTTAAAATTGCTATAGCTTTAATAATACTTTCTTTATTAAGTACATAAGCTAGTCTTACTTGCGTGGTTCCAAATCCTTCGGTAGAATAAAAACCAGCTCCAGGGGCTACCATTAATGTTTCATTGTTAAGGCTAAAAGATTCTAATAACCATTGTGCAAACTTGTCGGTATTATGAACTGGTAAATCTACCATGCAATAAAATGCACCTTTTGGGGTAGCTACTTTAACACCGTCAATTTTATTTAATTCTTTTACTAATGTATTTCTTCGCTCCTTATATTCTTCTATAACATCGTCAAAATAAGATTGAGGAGTGTCTAATGCTGCTTCACTTGCAATAAGTGCGTATGTAGGCGGACTTAAACGTGCTTGTGCAAATTTTAAAGCTGTTTTTATTATTTCTGGATTTTTAGAAATTAAACATCCAATTCTTGCGCCACACATACTGTAACGTTTTGAAACAGAATCTATTACAATTGCATGTTCTTCTAATCCAAAATTACTTAAAACAGATTGATGTGGTTCTGCTGCATCATATACAAATTCTCTGTAAACCTCATCAGCAATTAAAAATAAATCCCTTTTTTTTACTAAATCAGCTAATTTTTGCATTTCTTCCTTTGAGTAGGAATATCCTGTTGGATTGCCTGGATTGCAAATTAAAATAGCTTTTGTTTTAGGAGTAATTAATTTTTCAAATTCTTCAATACACGGTAATGCAAAATTATCTTCTATATCAGAAATTATGGGAACAATTTTAATATCTGCAGAAATAGAAAATGCAATATAATTTGCATAAAAAGGTTCTGAAATAATAATCTCATCACCTGGATCGGTAATACTTCCTAAAGCAAATAATAAAGCTTCTGAACCTCCTGTAGTAACAATAATATCTTTTGTAGAAGCATTTATATTGTTTTTCTGGTAGTAATTTGCTAGTTTTCTTCTATATTCTTCTGGGCCTTCAGATCTTTCATAAGACAAAACGGATATATCGCTATTTTTAACGGCATTTAAAGCTACTTCTGGTGTTTTAATATCTGGTTGTCCTATGTTTAATTGATATACATGAATCCCTTTTTCTATAGCAGCTTCTGCATATGGAACCAATTTTCTAATTGGAGATTCGGGCATTTTTATTCCTTTTTGAGATACTTTAGGCATTTGGTTTTTTATAGTTAGATTTATTAGCAAAATTGCAAAAATTAAATTAAAATAGATAGAATTTCAATTGATTTTTTTAGATGTTAAAGTTTTAAAAAATAAGGTGATAGTAACATCGCTTTTTTGTAAATTAACAGCATAAAACCTTTTTTTTATAATTGAAACTCAAAAACATACATATAATTTACTTTCTTTTATTTTTTATATGCACTTTTTCTGTTTTTTCACAAGGTAGTTTTAAATTAACGAAATCCAATAAACAAACTATTTCTTTTCAATTATTAAGTAATCTAATTATATTTCCTATTGAAGTAAATGGCAAGGAATTGAATTTTATTTTAGATTCTGGAGTTGGAAATACTATATTGTTTAATATAAATCACAACGATTCAATTCCACTTTTTAATACTAGAAAAATACGATTGCAAGGGCTTGGAAAAGAAGATGCTGTTGAGGCAGTTTTATCAGAAAAAAATATTTTTAAACTGAATAATATTATTGGTAAAAACCAACGCTTATACGTAATTTTTGATGATAGTTTTGATTTGTCATCTAAAGTGGGATTAACAATTCATGGTATTATTGGTTTTGATATTTTAAAGGACTTTGTAGTAATAGTTAATTACGGATCAAAAAAATTAACGTTTATAAGTAAGGAAAATTATAAACCTAAGAAATGTAATAAGTGTGAAACCTTTCCCTTAGAATTTAATAAATTAAAAGCCTATATAGATGTTGGGGTTATTTTAGAAAATAATCCAAAAAAAGTAATTCCGGTTAAGTTATTAATAGACTCTGGAGGAAGTGATTCTATGTGGTTATTTGAAGGTAGTTTACCAGAAATTGTTGCCCCAAAAAAATATTTTAATGATTTTTTAGGAGAAGGTTTAAGCGGATCGGTACATGGAAAAAGATCTATAATAGAAGCATTAATTATGGGTAAATTTAAGTTTAAAAAGCCTACGGTTTCATTTCCAGATTCTGTTTCAGTTACACATGCACGTAAATTTGAAGAAAGAAACGGAAGTATTGGAGCTGAGGTTTTAAAAAGGTTTACTGTAATTTTTAACTATCCAAATAGTGAAATAACTTTTAAAAAGGGAAGTAAATTTAATGCACCTTTTAGATATAATATGAGTGGCATAGAATTGGTGCACAATGGAAAAGTTTTAGTAAGAGAGCAAGATTATAGTAGAATTGGTTTAACTGATAAACTTAATTCAAGTGAGAATAATACCGTTTCATTAGAGTACAGGTTTAAATACGCCTTTAAGCCATCTTATAAAATTCAAAATATTACTGAAGGTTCTCCAGCGCATATTGCAGGATTACAAAAAGGAGATATAATTATTAAAATTAACGGAAAATATACCTATGGTATGAAGTTGGAAGATATTGTAGGCTATTTTTTTAAAAAGGAAAACACTAAAATAAACTTATTAATAGAACGTAATAATCAAGATTATTCCTTTAGTTTTAGATTAAAAAACGCTCTAAAATAATAAAGGCTTTCAACTAGTTGAAAGCCTTTATTGGTTTATTATTTTGTGTTAATTATTTTATAGATGTTGCAGATTTTTCTTTAACAACAGGTGATTCAGATTTTAATACAATTCCTTTTATTCTTAACATTTTAGTTGGTTCAGTAGCATTTGAATATACAGTAATTGCTTTAGAAAAACCTCCAGGAGTATGTGTGTTATATTTCACTTCAATTTCTCCGGTTGCACCAGGCATAATTGGTCCCTCAGGTTTTTTAGGTACAGTACAACCACAACTAGACTGAATTCTTTCAATTACTAATGGCGATTTTCCTACGTTTTTAAATTTAAAAACACGTGTTCCGTTTGCATCAACATTAATTGTTCCGTAATCAATTACATCAGTTTCAAACTCAAAAGCTGCAGCATTTGCATCTGTAGTTGTTGTTTTTTCTTGTGCATTTATGGAAATTGATACAAGTCCAATAAAAAGTAATAGTGCTATTTTTTTCATTTTTTTTTCGTTTTAATATTGTAAAGTTAGTTATTTTTTTAAGTTTTCAAAATATTTTGTGTTATCTCTTATAATTGTACATTTGCACATTATATTACAAATATCAGACCAAAATGAGTTTAGCTACAAAATATAGCCCGCAAGACATAGAAAGTAAATGGTATAACTATTGGATGGAACACAATTATTTCCATTCTACGCCAAATGAAAAAGAACCTTATACTATTGTAATTCCACCACCAAACGTAACTGGAGTATTGCATATGGGGCATATGTTAAACAATACAATTCAAGATGTTTTAATTCGTCGTGCGCGTTTAAAAGGATTCAACGCTTGTTGGGTTCCTGGAACCGATCACGCTTCAATTGCTACAGAAGCTAAAGTAGTTGATAAGCTAAAACAACAAGGTATAAATAAAGTCGATTTAACAAGAGATGAGTTTTTAAAACACGCCTGGGAATGGACTGATAAGCACGGAGGAATTATTTTAGAGCAATTAAAAAAATTAGGTGCTTCGTGCGATTGGGAACGTACTAAGTTTACTATGGATGCCGATTTAAGCGAAGCAGTAACTAAAGTTTTTATCGATTTATATAAAAAAGGATTGATTTACCGTGGTTATAGAATGGTAAACTGGGATCCATCTGCCAAAACAACTTTGTCTGATGAAGAAGTTATTTATGAAGAGCGTCAAGGTAACTTGTATTATTTAAATTATAAAATTGAGGGTTCTGATGATGTTTTAACCATTGCAACTACACGTCCTGAAACTATTTTAGGAGATTCAGCTATTTGTATAAATCCAAATGATGAGCGTTTTACACATTTAAAAGGTAAAAAAGCAATTGTACCAATTTGCAATAGAGTAATTCCTATTATTGAAGATGAATATGTAGATATTGAGTTTGGTACAGGTTGTTTAAAAGTAACGCCAGCACACGATCAAAACGATAAAATTTTAGGAGAAAAGCACAATTTAGAAGTGATTGATATTTTTAATGATGATGCAACCCTAAATTCTTTCGGATTACATTACGAAGGAAAAGACCGTTTTGTAGTTAGAAAAGAAATTACCAAAGAATTAGAAGCATTAGGTTGTTTAGTAAAAATTGAGCAACATTTACATAAAGTTGGAACTTCAGAAAGAACTAAAGAAGTTATTGAACCTAAAATTTCAGCACAATGGTTTTTAAAAATGAAAACTATTGTAGAGCCAGCTTTAAAAGCAGTGCTGGAAGATGAAGAAATTAAATTTTTTCCAAAACATTATAACAATACTTATCGTCATTGGTTAGAAAATATTCGCGATTGGAATATTTCTCGTCAATTGTGGTGGGGACATCAAATTCCGGCTTATTTTTATGGTGATGGTGAAAATGATTTTGTAGTTGCGGAAACTATTGAAGAAGCTGTAGAATTAGCAAAGCAAAAAACCAACAACCAACAACTTACAACTAGTGATTTAACTCAAGATCCAGATGCTTTAGATACGTGGTTTTCATCTTGGTTATGGCCAATATCGGTTTTTGATGGAATTCGTTTTCCTGAAAATGAAGAAATAAACTACTATTATCCAACCAACGATTTAGTTACTGGTCCAGATATTATTTTCTTTTGGGTTGCCAGAATGATTTTTGCTGGATACGAATTTAGAAATGAAAAACCTTTTTCTAATGTGTATTTTACAGGAATTGTTCGTGACAAACAACGTAGAAAAATGTCCAAATCATTAGGTAATTCACCTGATCCAATTGAATTAATGGAACAATACGGTGCCGATGGTGTGCGTGTTGGAATGTTATTGTGTTCAGCAGCAGGAAACGATTTATTATTTGATGAAGAATTATGTGCACAAGGACGTAACTTTTCTAACAAAATATGGAATGCTTACCGTTTAGTAAAAGGGTGGGAAGTATCTGAAACTATTGAGCAACCTAGTTCTTCAGCCATTGCTATTGAATGGTACAAAGCTAAGTTTCAACAAGTGTTGGCCGATTTAGATAGTTCATTTGAGCAATACCGTTTAAGTGAAGCCTTAATGAATATCTATAAATTAATTTGGGACGATTTTTCGTCGTGGTTCTTGGAAATGGTAAAGCCAGAATACCAAAAACCTATTGATGCAAAAACGTATAAAGCTGTTATTGGATTTTTAGAAGATAATTTAAAAATATTGCATCCGTTTATGCCATTTTTAACTGAAGAAATTTGGCAAGATATTACAGAAAGAACTCCAGATCAAGCGTTAATTATTGCGGAATATCCAAAAGTTGAAGCTTATAATACTAAC
>NZ_JBFHHX010000149.1:0-7213 GCF_041596795.1 Lutibacter sp. | reverse complement strand
GCAGAGTTTATAGCAACCATTTTAGGGTTTTGTCTAATATTAACAACATTATTAGTGTAATCACAAGAACGCATTTCAATAAAAGGATTATCATCTACATAATCATACAATCGCTTAGAACCTCCTAAAAAAGTTGTTAAAGCTCTACCTGCATTTACGCCTTTATAATTTCCGTTAATTACATCTTTCAAAATTAAATCAATCACTCCATCAGAAAACATTTCAGTATGTAATCCTAAATCTTTATGATTTCCTAAACGCGATAAAACCGCGTTTGGAATAGAGCCAATTCCCATTTGTAAAGTGCTCCTGTCTTCAATTAATTCAGCAATATAATCACCAATTCTACTTTCTATTTTTGAAGGTGTTGGCATATTAAACTCATGAATAGGTGTGCTTTCTTCAACAAACGTATTTATTTCAGAAATATGAATTAATCCTTCCCCATGAACTCTAGGCATTTTATCGTTTATATGAGCAATTACATGTTTTGCATTTGTTATAACCGACAAAATTGCTTCAACAGACACTCCTAAAGAACAATATCCGTGCTTATCTGGAGTAGAAACTTGAATTAAAGCAACATCTACAGGCAACACATTTCTTTTAAATAAATTAGGAACTTCACTTAAAAAAACGGGTGTATAAGATCCGTTTCCAGCCTTAATGGTATGACGAACATTTTTACCTATAAAAAGAGAATTAACATGAAAACTATCTTTATAAATGGGGTTAGCATATGGCGCATCACCTTCAATATGTAGGTGGCAAACTTCTACACCTCTCAACTCTTCATGTCTTGCAGACATAGCATTAATAAGTATTTGAGATGCTGCAGCTGCTGCCTGAATATAGACTCTATCGTTAGATTTTATAACTTTAACCGCGTCTTCCGCTGTTACTGATTTATACATAATTTTTTATTTTATTATTTGGTGCTGCAAATTTACCAAACTAATTAAGTAAAAAAACTGTCGAATATCATTTTTCGAAAACGATTTCTTAATTATTTCAATTGATGGCAACATAACTTTGTTTTTCTTTTTTTTAAAGTAACTTTGCAGAACCAATTTTTAAGAAGATGATAAAAATTAAAACTAGAGAAGAAATTGAATTGATGCGCGAAAGCGCCTTAGTAGTTTCTAAAACTTTAGGAATGTTAGCCAAAGAAGTAAAACCAGGTGTAACAACGTTATATTTAGATAAACTTGCCGAAGATTTTATTAGAGCTGAAGGTGCCATTCCAGGATTTTTAGGTTTGTATGATTTTCCAAACACGTTGTGTATGAGTCCAAATGCTCAAGTAGTACATGGAATTCCAAACGATAAACCTTTAATTGAAGGCGATATAATTTCAATAGATTGTGGTGCTTTAAAAAATGGTTTTTATGGTGATCACGCCTACACTTTTGAAGTTGGTGAAGTTGCCCCAGAAACAAAAAAACTATTAGATATTACCAAGCAAAGTTTATACGAAGGAATTAAACAATTTAGAGCCGGAAACAGAGTTGAAGATGTAGGTTTTGCAATTCAAAGCTATTGCGAAAAACACGGATATGGTGTTGTTAGGGAATTGGTAGGTCACGGTTTAGGTAAAAGTATGCACGAAGATCCGGAAATGCCAAATTACGGAAGACGCGGACGAGGTAAAAAATTTGTTGAAGGAATGGTAGTTGCTATAGAGCCAATGATAAACTTAGGAACGCATCAAATAAATCAATTAAAAGATGGTTGGACAATTTTAACACGCGATGGAAAACCAAGTGCGCATTTTGAACACGATGTTGCTATTGTTAATGGAAAACCAGAATTGCTATCTACGTTTAAATATATTTATGATGCATTGGGAATTGTGAGCGATGAAGAAGATGAGTTTAGACAAAACTTATAATGAAAATTTTTAAGTTTATACTCAATAACGTACCACGACCAATTCTTATAAAAGCAAGTTATTGGGTACGTCCGTTAATATCCTTTTATTTAAAAGGTTCAACATTTACCGATCCCATTGACGGTAAAAGTTTTAAAAAAATGTTGCCTTATGGTTATGGTGAACAACGTGCAAATGCATTATCTCCAAGCACACTTTCATTAGAACGCCATAGATTGCTTTGGTTATACTTAAAAAACGAAACGGATTTTTTTACAGCAGATAAAAAAGTATTACATATTGCGCCAGAACAGTGCTTTTTAAAATTATTTAAATCTCAAAAAAATCTTAACTACATTACTGCAGATTTATACTCGCCAATTGCCGATGTAAAAGCAGATATTTGTAATTTACCTTTTGAAGACAACCAATTTGATGTAGTTTTTTGCAATCATGTGTTAGAACATATTACTGATGATAAAAAAGCAATGAGCGAATTGTATAGAGTTTTAAAACCTGGCGGATTAGGAATATTTCAAATTCCTCAAGATTTAACTAGAGAAACTACCTACGAAGATTTCTCAATAACAAATCCTGAAGAACGTAAAAAACATTTTGGACAATACGATCACGTTAGAATTTACGGAAAAGATTATTTTAATAGATTACGAAATGTTGGATTTACTGTAAACGAAATAGATTATTCTAAAACTCTTTCACCAGAATTTATTGTAAAATATTGTTTAGTTAAAGGTGAAATTTTACCCGTTTGCACTAAATAATTTTAAATTATATAATCCAATTTACAAATTTCAAATCTTGTAAATTTATAATTACAAACACCTAACAAATTTTAAAATTTGTTAGGTGTTTGTAGTTTAGTTATCAAAGTTTTCTGATTTATACGTTTGTAATTGATCGTTTTCATCAATATAAATTAAAAAGGCTTTTAACTCTGTATGCTCCTTTAAAAAAACTTTAGTTTTTTCTAAACCCATAGCCATACAAGCCGTTGCATAACCATCAACATCTGCACAATCAGATTTTGAAATAACTGAAGCACTCAATAAATTACTTTCTGTTGCGTAGCCAGTTTTTGTATTAATAGTATGCACATATTTTTTTCCATCGGGTGTAGTTCTATATTTTCTATAATTTCCTGAAGTTGCAATAGATTCATTATGTAATTGTATAACCGTAGCAAATGAACGTGATCCATCTTCATTCGGATTTTCAATAGCAATTTTCCAAGCAACTCCATCTTGATTTACACCTCTTGCTCTAATTTCACCACCAATTTCAACCATGTAATTTTCAACATTATTTTTTTCAAATAAGCGTCCAATTACATCTACCAAATATCCTTTTCCAATTGCGTTAAAGTCGAAATAAATTTGAGGATACATTTTTTTCACTTTATTATTTGTCAAACTCACTTTATTAAAACCAACATAGGTTAATAACGAGTCAATTTTAAGCGAATCTAGGTTAGCAATATCATTTTCTGGACCAAATCCCCAAGCATTTACTAAAACACCCACAGTTGGATCGAAATCACCATTGGTTTCTTCAAATATTTTTGCTGATTTTGTAAATACTTCCTTAAAAAAGGCATCTACCACAACCGTTGTGTCGCCATCGTTAATTTTAGAAATATCAGACGTTGGAATATAGGTAGAAGTTGACTTATTAATTGCTTTTATTAAACTATCAATTCCTTTTTCAAAATCCACAGCATCACTTTCTAAATATTTAATAGAATAAGTTGTCCCAATTGCTTCACCTTGCATGGTTTTTAGCTGTAGCTTTTTGTTGTTTGAACAAGAGATTAATAAGGTAAAAACTGAGAAAAATAAGAGTTTTTTCATATAAAATTTGTAAATTGTTACTCTAATAAAATTAGGCAGTAAATATAGTGAATTATTAATTTCATAAATATTTCTTAAATTTTAAATGAACCTCTTTTAATTCTGCTATTTTACTACTTTTGTTAAGTATTTAAACAATTTAAATTATGAAAAAAATATCAATTTTGATGATCACAACAGCTGTTGTGTTGAGTTCATGTGTATCTCAAAAGAAGTACACTGAATTAGAAGGGAATTATAAAAAAACAAGTCAGGAATTGGTAGATACCAAAGCCGATTTGATGAAATGTAGAATTGAAAGTGAAGGAAAACTTTCTGCCTACGAACAACAAGTTGCTGATTTGAAAAAAGACAAAGCAAAAACATTAGAGTATGTTGATAACTTAACAGTATTATCTAAATCTGCTTCAGATAATATTAAAGAAACTTTAGCTCAAATGGGTAAAAAAGATGAGTACATTCAACACATCCAAAAAGCTATGAACAAAAAAGATTCAATTAATTTAGCTTTAGGATTCCAATTGAAAAAAGTACTTAAAGATGGATTTAATGATGAAGACATTGAAGTTAGCGTTGAAAAAACTGTAGTTTACATTAACATTGCTGATAAATTATTATTTAAAAGCGGAAGTGCTACAATTTCTAGCGAAGCAAAAAGAGTGTTAGGTAAAGTAGCTGATGTTATTGCTGCACAACCTGAGTTAGAAGTAATGGTTGAAGGTTATACTGATAACAAACCTATTAGCACTGCTGGAATTCAAGATAACTGGGATTTAAGTGTTAAAAGATCTACTTCAGTTATTAGAGTATTACAAGACGACTTTAAAATTGCTCCGGATCGTTTAGTTGCAGCTGGTAGAAGTGAGTACAAGCCATTAGCTAGTAACGAAACTGTTGAAGGTAGAGCAAGAAACAGAAGAACTAGAATTGTTTTAATGCCTAAATTAGACCAATTCTTTAAATTACTTGAAAATAAAGTTGAGTAATTTTTAAATTTAATAGCAAAAAAAAGCCACGTAAATTACGTGGCTTTTTTTTGCTTATTAATTAGTTTAAATCTATATCTAATAATTGCAATCCCTCATATTGCAATAAATATGCTGAATTTAAAATAGGTGGCTTTTTACCATCATCAGGATGTCCTAATCCAACTCCAGCAAATAACACTTTAGCATTGTTATTTCTAGCGTGAGTTTTAAATGTTTCCATCCAAATTACATCATAAGTAATTGCAATCTCTGAAATGGTTGTTGCTTTTACAATTACAAAATAGCGTTGGTTATTTTTATCAATACAAACAAACTGAGGGTTTCTTTTTAACTGACTATTTATGGCAATAAATTCATAGCCTTTTGCCTCTAAATCCTTTCCAACAATATTCATTGCTAAATTGTGTAATTCTTGTGTTGTTAATGGTTTACTCATAATTTTAAATATACTCAAAAAAAAAATCCGATACAAAAGTACCGGATTCTTAGGTATTTTATTTAATAATTTACTTAATAATTATTTTTTTAGTAGCTATTTTGCCATCACTTTCCACTTTTAAAACATAAATTCCTTTTGCAAAAGAAATTGGAATTTTTGTTATAAATGGCGAAGTATTATTTGTAAAAGAAGCCTTGTAAATTTCTTTTCCAATCATATCAAAAAATGACACATTTATATCTTTTGATGAACTTAATGCTATATTTAATTCATTAGAAACTGGGTTTGGATATACACTAAATAAATTAAACTCACTTTTATCAACATTTAAAACGTTAGAATTACCAAAGAAATATGTACCATTTAAACCTGTTGAAAAGTTTGCCGAAAGGGTAATTGCGGTATCAAAAGATCCAATTGTACCAATTGCTGTTTCAATAGTTGAACCATTATTTTTATAAACGGTTAAAGAAGCTCTATTATTACCAGTTGCTGTTTCCCATGCTGAAATTTCTTCTTCAGTAAAATAAAACTTTACTGATGCATCTCCAGCAGATTGTATAGTTTCTGGCGTAATGGTAAACATTTTAGCCAATACATAATTTGAAACGCCTGATGCTTGTTGCTGAACAGCAGGATTATTAGCGTCAAATGCTCTTGAAACAAATGCATCTACACAACCATAATTTTTACCATCATTATTAGTTATATCTACTACAAGGTTTTTATTTACATCGTTATTTGCAAAAATAGTACCTTGTGAATTTAACGCATTTTGATCTGGTGAATTTACTTCTATTTGAACATTATACTCAAATTTTGTTACAGACACATCATCTAACATAAAGGCATATGCATCATTAGAAACAACGTGAAATGCTATATATATTTGTTGACCATCAAATGCTGATAAATCGTATGTATATTCCGTCCAATCTATAGGAGCTTCTTCGTATATATTACCTCCAGGAATAGGATTGGTTGGGTAAATTGTAGTAAAACTAGCTATACTAGTGTCTGTATTCGAAATTTTTACTGAAAATCTTTCCAAACCATATTCATCTGTTATCGATTTAGCCCAAAATCTTAATTGGCTATTTAAACCATTTAAGTTTATTTGTGGTGAAAAAATGTAATCATTATTTAATGCGGTTCCATTTGGTGAATCCGTAGCTGCAAAACAATAATAGCCTTTATCTCCACCATGTGATTGCCAGCCAGAAACAGAAGAAGGCGTTGTTTGCGAGGCGTTATAAATAATAAACGTTCCTGTATATCCTTCATTAGTAAAATCTACACCTTCATTGCCATAAGTAGAATTTCCGTCACCATCATACATTGTCCAATCGCCAATTTCTGTAATTGTAAAATCTGTATAACTTTCAAAATTTTCAGTAAATAATGATATTAAATTTACCTCTCTTGAATCATCATTTGCAATTATAATTTCAATTTCAGATTTTCCAACTGTGGTAATTTCAGCATCTCCATTGGTTGACAAACTCATACCTATTACAATAGTTTCATTACTTTCATCAAAACTATCTTCATATATTCTAACATTAAGTGTTTTAGAATCTGTTTGTCCTGCTAAAAAAGTAACGGAGTTATTTACAAAATCAAAGTCAATTCCTTCGGTTGCAGTACCTGAAGTATTGGTAAATGTAATTGTGGCATCTTCAGTTGGAGCTTTTGCAATACCTAACTCAATGGTAATATCTCTATAACTACAAGAAGTTCCTTCTATAATAGAACTTCCCGAGTTATTAAAATAAATGGCAGGTGTTGGCTGTACACAACTTATAGAACTATTCAATTCAATTCTTCTAGGTGAATTTTCCATAACCGCTATCATCCTATCTTTTTGATCTTGTGTAAAAGTATCCATACAAGCATCGGTGGTATAATCCATATAGTTTTCTACCATATCATTTTTATCACTCGACGCAGGAATATCAGTACAAGAATTTACAACACTACACACATAATTTGCATTTCCGGCATTTGGTGTATCATCACAATAATCATCTACTGTACAATCTCCATC
>NZ_JBFHHX010000148.1:0-7266 GCF_041596795.1 Lutibacter sp. | reverse complement strand
GAAATAGATTTTTCTTCGGAAATAACTTTGGTGAAATATAGTTTGTTTGGTCAAATATCAAAAAAATACTTGAATTCTAAATTAGGAACATCAGTTGGTTTTAGAATGGATGGATTGGATTATAATAGTGAAATGAGCAATGTTTTTAATCAATTTTCACCAAGACTATCTGTTTCTTACCAATTAAATTCAAAAGTAGCCTTTAATGGTTCTGCAGGAAGTTATTATCAATTGCCTTCTTATACGGTTTTAGGGTACAGAAATTCGGCAAATGAGTTGGTAAATAAATCTAATAATTTAAACTATATTAATGCTCGGCATATTGTTACTGGTGTTGAATTTAAACCAGAACGCAATTCTAAAATAACATTAGAGGGTTTTTATAAAAATTATAAGAAATATCCATTCTCGGTAAAAGATCAAATTAGTTTGGCAAATTTGGGTTCAGATTTTGGTGTTATTGGAAATGAGGAAGTAACATCAACATCTAAAGGAAGATCGTATGGTTTTGAGGTTTTTGCTCAAAAAAAATCATATAACGGTTTATATGGATTGGTTTCATACACTTTTGTAGTGAGTGAATTTAAAGATAAGAACAATAACTATATTCCGTCTTCTTGGGATAATAAGCATTTGTTAACTATTACAGGAGGGAAAAAACTTCAAAAGAACTGGGAAATAGGAGGTAAGTTTAGGTTTGTGGGTGGTAGTCCGTTTACGCCGTATGATATAAATGCTTCTTCAATTATAGAAAATTACAATGTATCTAATAGCGGTATTTTAGATTATAATCAATTAAACACAGAACGTTATGAGAATTACCATCAATTAGATATACGAGTTGATAAAACTTGGTATTGGAAACATTTTTCATTAAATTTTTACTTTGATATACAAAATGTTTATGGAAGTGAAAGTAAGGAACAAGGCTATTTAATTCCTACTGTTGATGAAAACGGAGCTAGAATTATTGATGCCAACGATAGTTCTAAATATGTTTTAGAAACGGTTGAAAACACCTCGGGAACTATATTGCCAAGATTTGGAGTTATTATAGATTTTTAGTTTACTATAATATTATTTTGGTTTAAACGTATTTTAAGCCATTTTTTAAGTAGAACTTTTTGTTCTTTAGATGTTGGAACGGAATCGTGCCATTTTGTATTAAAAATAGTAATGGTATCGGTTTTTTTAAAGTTAGTTTCAATTATTTTTCCGTAACTAATTTGCTTTAATCCGCTATAATTAGCCTTTGCTTCTTCGCTAATTTGAATAAATGGAATTTGAGAGCTATAATATTTAGAAAGTTCAGATTCAAGAATTTTAATTTTTTCTTCCTTTTCTTTAATAGATTCATCTCTAGATGAGATTATTTTTTGATTTTGAGCGTACAAATCCATTAAGTTATTTACTTCGTGTCGTAAATCAGAATCATCTGATCCTTGATGTATTAGTAACGTAGCGTCATCTAATCCGTATTCTGGAAGTTTTAATTTCCATTTTTCAATTTCATCAGCAGAAAGCTTATTTCCGTATACATAAATTTTTACTGATTTTTCAGAATAATTGATATTGTCAGATTCTTCATCAATAATACTTATGCCACTTTCTTTAATGTCATTAATTAAATCTTGTGCGTTTTGTTTAAATCTATTCTCTTGGTACAGGTTAAAAAACAGATATATACTTCCTGCAAAAACAATTAATGCAACTGAAGAAGCTAATCTTGCAATGCGTTTTCTTTTTATTGAATTAATATATTTTAGCATTGGAAAATCTAAAAACTTTACAATAACAAAAGTTGCTAACGCAATAAAAATAGTGTTTATAGAGAATAGAAACATTGCTCCAAAAAAGTAGCTTAAATTTCCAACGGCAAGTCCATAACCTGCAGTACATAACGGAGGCATTAATGCTGTTGCAATTGCAACACCAGCAATGGTATTTGTTTGTTTACTTCTTCTGCTTAGTGCTAATATTAATGCCAATCCACCAGAAATTGCAATAAAAACATCACGCACATCTGGGGCGGTTCTGGCTAAAAGTTCAGGCGTTTCATTTCTAAATAATGGAATTAAAAAGAATAGGAAGGAAGTTATTAAACTTAAAACAATCATTACTACTAAATTGATTAATGATCTTTTTAAAGTATCTATATCGTTTATACCAATAGATAATCCAACTCCTAAAATAGGACCCATTAATGGCGAAATAAGCATTGCTCCAATTACTACAGCGCTTGAGCTTACATTTAATCCAATAGAAGCAATTAAAATTGAGAAAACCAATACCCAGGCAGTATGCCCTTTCATAGAAATATTGTCTTTAATATCTTCTATGGTTCCTTCTTTATCGGTATCTTTTTTGATATCTAAAACACCGTGTAAAAATACTCGTATGCTATTAAATATCTCAACTTTTTCGGGTTGATTGTCTGTGTTTAATTCGTTTTGTGGGTTGTTGGAATTTTCCATGTTCAATTTTTAATAAAAACGTTATAATATTGTTTTTTCAATAGGATCAATTTCAGCATTTTGATTGAAAAGATAGATTCTATTACTACTTGTTTCTAAACATTCAATTCTGGTTCTTCTAGTAGCTCCTTTTTTATATTTTTTTCCGTTAAATGAAAACAAACTTCCTTCATTTAATTCAAAGATAAAATTCTTTCCCGAAATGTCATCAAATTGTTTTAAAGCAAATGTTAATTTTACATCAGCGCCAGTGCTTGCTTTTGGATTTTTAATATAATTGGCCAAATGCGGTAAAACAGATTCAGGATAAATAGAGGGCTGAATAAATGGTAACATTAAATGTTGAAAATTTCTTTTCCATTCAATTCCGTGTGGTTTTACTCTTTTACTTTGTTTGTAAGTTACAAAATGAGCAATTTCATGGATTAAAGTAAGTAAAAATTGATATGAATTTAGGCTATTATTAATAGTTATTTGAAAAGATCCATTTGGAAACCTTCTAAAATCTCCGTGTTTAGTGTTTCTTTTATTAACAATCTTTATTTTTATATGATGTTCTTCTAAAATTTCTTGAACTAAATCAATAGCGTTCTCTGGAATATGTTTTGAAATACTTTTAATCATAAAACTAAGGAGTGCTAGAAGAAACTTCTAAAATTTTACCGTTATAATATTTGTTTCCTGTTAATGCAAAATTATAAATATAGTCTGCCATTTCACTCGCTGAAACCGGAGCTTTATAACCAGGGAAAGCTTCATCTAACATTTCTGTTTGTACAGCACCTAAAGCTAATACATTAAAAGAAATTTGTTGTTCTTTAAATTCTTCTGCTAAAAGTTCTGATAGTGTAATAACTGCTCCTTTTGAAGAACTGTAGGCCGCTAATCCTGGAAATTTCATGCTTCCTTGTACACCTCCAATACTGCTAATAGTAACAACGTGACTTCCTTTTTTTAAAAACGGAATTAATTGTTGTGTTAGTTCTGCAACAGCAAATACATTTACTTTGTATACTTCTAAAAAATCTGTTGATGAAAGTTTCTCAAAAGGTTTATTTATTAACTTTCCAGCATTATTGATTAAAACATCAACAGTTCCCCAGTTTTTTTGTATAAATTCAGTTACTTTTTTTAAATCTTCTTTATTTGATAAATCAACTGAAAGATTTGTAATATTTTTTATTTGTAGGTTTTCAAGCGGTTCTGTGTTTCTTGAAATAGCCAACACATTGTAATTGTTTTTTGCAAAAAGTTGTGCTAGTTCAAAACCAATACCTCGGCTTGTTCCTGTTATTATTATATTTTTCATGTATTAATTTTCAAAAGTTATGTGCTGATATGCTCCAATATCGGCAGGAGAAGGTCTTAAAACTCCTAAAATATCTACAGGAACAGTATTGGTTCCTTGCGTATTTGCTTTGCCTATAGCATCAGATTTTTCTCCAATAATTAATTGGTTATTATTAGTAGATTTAAAATTGGAAGTTCCATTTATAATATTGTCTTGATAATACGTTGTATTGGTAAAATCATACACAGCTAAACCTGTATAATTGCTATTGTAATCGTTAAATTTTAATAAGTTGTTTTTAAAAGAATAGTTAAAAGTTGAACCTTCAACCTTATCAATAATTAATTCTATATTATTGCTACCATCAATAATACAATTTGTAAAATTTGCTGCGTATAAATTTCTGGTTTCTACAATTTCTTGATTATTAATTGTATAGCTAAAATAGTTGTTAATTAAAACCGTTGGATACTCTCTAGAACTGTTTGTCCAATAGTTAGCAAATGTAGAGTGTGTAAAGTTGTACGTGCCGCCAATAATACAGGCTAATGATGATTGTCCGCTATTGTTTATAACTAGGTTTTCTCCTTTAATATTAGTTTCTCTACCTAAAATACCATAATTAGAGCTGTTATAAATTTGGCTGTTTTTTATGGTTAAAGTTGGGTTAGATGTACTTCCAATAGAATCGGAAATAATACCAATAGAAGCATTTTTTATAATAGTGTTAGAAATGGAATTATTTTTACTTCCGGCTCTTAACCATATTGCTCCCCATTGACCGGGAACATTGTTAAAACTTGATTCTAATCTGTCTCCTTCAATAAGTACTTCGTTGTTTAAAGTTCCATTAATAGTTAAAGTAGCATTTTTAGAGATAATTAAACCAGAATCTGAGTGGAAATAAATACTTGTACCAGGATCAATAGTTAATGTTTTATCTGAAGGAACTGCACAATATCCATAAATTACATAAGGCTTATCATTGGTAAAGGTTGTATTTCCGGATAAATAAAAGCCATTAACATTTATACTTTCTCCATCGGTATCTTCGCCTAAAGAAATGGTTTCAATTATTCCTTGTGAATTTTTTGATGGATACAAAAAATGAGCATCTTTTACCAGTGTTACTAATTTTACATCTTGTAAATAATTGTCAGAATCAAAAACAATAGAATCTATATAAATAGGATCTATAATCTGGTTATAGTTAATAGTTGTTTCTATAAAAATGTAAATACTGTCTTTTGCTAAAATTTCAATATTTTCAAAAACTTTACCAGGAACGCCATCCACATTTAACCTATACATAGAGTTTTCTCCACGTCCTAATTTAACCGATGGAATTGTAATTGCGTTTTTACTTTTATTATATACTTTTAAATTATAGGTGCTAGAACCAATATTGGTAAAAACGGTATCTAAAAAAACGGTGTCTTTAGAGAATAGTAATTTACCGGTACTTAATTCAGTAGAAAAGTCTTTTCTGCAGGAAGTAATTAAAAATATAAAAATAATTGGAATTACAATTGTTGAAATAGTACGCATACAAGCAGTTTTAGCAATTTTAAAAATACAATTATTTATTTTTTTATCAATTCAATTTCAAATAATTTACCCCAGTTTTTTCCAGTCACAAAAAGTCTGTTATTTTCTTTGTCAAAAGCAATACCATTTAAAACATCATCCATTTCCTCTAATTCTTGTGTTTTTAGCATTTCTTCTTTTAATCCGTTTAAATCAGCAACACCATCAACTTTACCCGTAGTTGGATCTACAATTAAAATAGAATTTTTTTGCCATATATTGGCGTAAATTTTACCGTTTATAAATTCTAATTCGTTTAGTTTTTCAACTTTTTGTTGATTGGTATAGGCCTCAATATAGCTTTCTTCAAGTAAAGTTTCGGTATTTAAAAACCAAATACGTTCAGTTCCGTCAGATTTTATAATTGAATTTCCGTTATGTGTTAAACCCCAACCTTCACGACTTTTAGTGTATTTAAACTCATTTTCTTTTTCAAATGTTTCCAAATTGTACACCAATCCAAAACCATCTTGCCAAGTTAATTGATAAATTTTATTGTTTAAAATAGTAATTCCTTCTCCAAAATATTGCGGATCTAAATCTTTTTGCTGTAAAACCTTGCCAGTTTTTAAATCTACCTTTCTAATAGATGAAGTTCCTTTACGTCCAGTTCCTTCGTATAAAAAGCCATTATGGTACTCCAAGCCTTGTGTGTATGCATTTTTATCATGTGGGTAACTGTTAATTATTTTAAAAGTATAAATATCAGGAGCTTTATCTGCCATAAAATAAATAGTTTTAGTCACTTTTTCGGTTTTATTTTCAAAAAAGAGTAGGGCAGTAATGGTATGTTTTCCTAATTTAAAATTATTAATAGGTACAGATGCAGTATTTTTAGTACCTTTAACTTTTATATTGTCAATTGAAAACTGTACAGAATCTATTGGTTTTTCATCTTTTTCAGAAACAGAGATAATTAACTCTTCATTAATCTGAATTTTTGATGGTGAATTTAAAATAAATGTATGTTCGCTTTTGCAAGAAATGAGAAAAAGTAAGATTAAAATTCTAAAAACAGACTTGTAAGACATAGTAAAATAGCTATTAATTAATTTTTATGTAAATAAAATAAATTATTTGTTTGAAGTTTCAAAAATATAGTTAAATTTGCAGTCTGAAAAATAAAAATAGATTTAAAACGAGTTCACAATGAAAAAAGGTATACATCCAGAAAATTATAGATTGGTAGCATTTAAAGATATGTCTAATGAAGATGTGTTTTTAACTCGTTCAACAGTTAATACAAAGGAGACATTAGAAGTTGATGGCGTTGAATATCCTTTAGTGAAATTAGAGATTTCAAGAACGTCGCACCCATTTTACACAGGTAAGTCTAAATTGATTGATACTGCAGGACGTATAGATAAATTCAAATCTAAATACGCTAAATTCAAAAAATAATTTAGTTCCTCAAAAATATTTAAATCCTCAGCGAAAGTTGAGGATTTTTTTTGTTTATAAATAGCTGTTTTTTAGACTTTTAAAAACACTTTATTAAATATTTTATTAGTTGAAATAAAAAGCAATTAATTATATTTAAATGAATAGGCACAAAATATCTGAAGCGATAACAGTTTAATTTGGGGGTTCAATTGCAGGCGTACTAGTTTCAGGTAAGGAAAGTTCCCTTTTGAAGGTATTATTAGTTTAGTTAAAGGAGGAATGCGAGAACTAGTTTATAGATGTTGCAAATGAGGTAAAAGCACTAAAAAAGCTAGAATAAAAATTCCCATATTAATAAAAATTTGAAGTGTATATTAAAACCCTTTGAAGATAAATTCTTAAATTATTTATTGGAGTATGTTGAAAATATATATAATAGCAAACCCTTTATAATTGAAGACTTTAGCAATAATTGAGCTTTATAGAAAATTAATTGGGTTAATCAATAAATCTTCTAACCTTTTATAGTAG
>NZ_JBFHHX010000147.1:0-7373 GCF_041596795.1 Lutibacter sp. | reverse complement strand
TGTTACAGGAAATTGAAAAGTTAAATACTAATAATGCTATTGATGGTTTTATAGTGCAATTACCTTTACCTAAACATATTGATGAACAAAAAGTGTTAATGGCTGTAAATCCAGATAAAGATGTGGATGGATTTCATCCTACAAACGTTGGAAAAATGACTTTAGATTTACCTTCGTTTTTACCTGCAACTCCTTTCGGAATTTTAGAATTATTAGAACGATATAATGTAGAAACTTCTGGTAAACATGTTGTTGTAATTGGAAGAAGTCATATTGTTGGAAGACCAATGAGTATTTTAATGAGTCAAAAACGCAAAGCAGGAGATGCCACTGTAACTGTTGCCCATAGCCGAACTAAAAATTTAAAAGAATTAACTTTACAAGCCGATATTATTGTGGCAGCATTAGGAATTCCAGAATTTTTAACTGGTGATATGGTAAAAGATGGAGTAACCATTATTGATGTTGGAATAACAAGAATTGAAGATACTACAAAAAAAACAGGTTACAGATTAGCAGGTGATGTGCACTTTGATAGTGTAGCACCTAAATCAGCTTTTATTACTCCAGTTCCTGGAGGTGTTGGACCAATGACAATTGCTATGCTTATGAAAAACACCTTGTTAGCGTGCAAAAATAAAGGTTAATTAAATAAAAACAACTATTTAAAGGCTTCAACAAAAAATGTTGAAGCTTTTTTTATTCCTCTTCCCTATTTACCAAATCCATAGAAAATGCTGGTAAGCAAATAGCTAAATATTCACATTCTTTAGCAAATGGGTTAGAATATTGTACGCGAGCACCTTTTTCAATTTTTATTGATTGTCCTTGTTCTAAAACAACAACTTCTCCTTCGATAATAAATTGCTTTTTGCCTTTAATTATGTATGTATACTCATCAAACTCAGGAGTTTGAAAAGGCTCACTCCAATTTGGGGGAGCAACCATATGTGCTATACTTAATTCCGATTTTATTGTTGCATTTCCAAAGTGTTCTTCAATTAATTTTCCATCATTTGTTGGAACAACAAAAGGCGAGGTTTGAATTTTATATTTTTTCATCAATAATATATTTTCTCAAATTTATTAATTAATTTCTAAAAACATTCCGTAAACAAAACAATAATTGGCAATTCATATTTCATTAAAAAATTGTAACTTAGAGTAATAAATCAATATTAATATTAAATCTCTAAACTATGAAACTAACTTTTTTAGGTGGAGCAGGAACTGTTACCGGTTCAAAAATAGTATTAGAAGTTGATTATAAAAAAATTATGATTGACTGTGGATTGTTTCAAGGATTAAAAGAATTACGTCTTAAAAATTGGGAATCACTATCCATAAAACCTTCAGATATAGATTTTGTAATTTTAACACATGCGCATTTAGATCATTCTGGTTACTTACCTGTTTTAGTTAGAGATGGATTTAAAGGAACTATTTTTTGTACTAAAGCAACAAGAGATTTAACAAGTATTATTTTATTAGATAGCGGAAAAATTCAAGAAGAAGATGCTCGCCGTGCAAATGAACACGAATATACCAAACATAAACCTGCTAAACCGTTATATACCGTTGATGATGCTAAAATAGCTATTAACCACCTAAAACCAATTGATTTTGAACAATGGCATCAATTAGATGAAAATATTAAATTTAAATTTTCAAATAGTGGTCATATATTAGGCAGCGCGTTTGTAACATTAAATGTTAATGGAAAAATATTTGTGTTTTCTGGGGATATTGGCAGAAAAAAACCGATTCTTTTACCTCAATATTGTTATTTAGATTATGCCGATTATTTGGTTGTAGAATCTACTTACGGAAATAGAATTCATGAATCAGTTTCTATAGAAAATGATTTGTTAGATTATATAGAGTTAACGTATTTAAAAAAAGGAATATTAGTAATTCCTTCCTTTTCTGTTGAAAGAGCTCAAGAGATAATCTACTTATTAAGTAAATTAAAAAGAAAAAAATTATTGCCAAATATCCCAATTTATTTAGATAGTCCAATGGGAGTAAATGCTACTGAAGTATATTTAAAACATAGGGAGGATCATTTACTAACCGAAGAAGATATTAATAGCATGCTCTCTACAGTACATTTAATTAGTGAAATAGAAGAATCTAAACAAATTGTGCAAGATACATCTCCTAAAATTGTAATTGCGGGTAGCGGAATGATTACCGGAGGAAGAGTTTTACATTATTTAGACAAGCTAATTTCTGATAAAAAAAATAGTGTGCTAATTGTTGGGTTTCAAGCCGAAGGTACAAGAGGACGATCCTTACTTTCTGGAGATAAAGAAATAAAGTTTTTTGGTGAATACCATCAAATAAAAGCTGATATTTTTAAAATTAATGCTTTTTCTGGTCATGCAGATCAAAGTGAATTATTAGATTGGTTAACTCATTTTAAAAAACCACCTCTATTAACCTTTATAAATCACGGAGAACAACACCAAAGCCAAGCATTTAAAACAAAACTAAAAACAACTTTAAATTGGAATTGCACTGTGGCTAAACAAAATAATGAATATTATTTAGATTAATTAAACCAAATAGTAAAATATTTTACTTTGGCATTGTCTGGTATTTGTTCTAATTGAATAGGTTCTCTGCTAAAAGCATTTAATCCTAAATCCTTTTTATCAATAGCAATAGTGGCGTTTAATTCATCTATAAATAATGTTGCTGAAGTTAAGGTATTTTCAACTTTATTAATTCTATAATTTTCATTAATTTCTTTAAACGTTGATTTTAAGGATATGCCTTTTTCTGTTTTATAATTTGAATTAAAAATTTGAACGCTTTTAATTTTTGATGTTGGATCGTTTAATTTTTCAGGAGCAATTTCCAATAATTTATCACCTTTTTTAGAGTAAATTATGTATTCGTCATCTTCATTGGAAAAAACACTTTGTGAATTCTCAGAAATGGAATCATATAAATTTGAAACAACTGAATCATTTTTAAAAATAATAGATAAATCACTTATAGTAATTTCATTGGTTAAAGGTCCTACTTTATCCTTTTCAATTATAAAATTATTTTTTTGAGAACATTGAATAAATACTATTGAAAATACAAGAATTAGAATTAAATACTTTTTATTAATTAACATTGATTAGTTGTTTTTTATTGATCTATTTTTTTAACGTTTATTTTCAAAAAATATTTAAACAAAAAGAAAATTAAATCACTCTTTTTAAAATCCCCAAAACTCCTCTAATAAAGGTAGCGCTTGTAACAACTTTTAATATAGGATTCATTCGTGTACTTTTTCGTCTTGATGATGAAGATGTTGATGTTTTTTCAGCTTCCTTTTTTCGCTCTTCAACATTTTCCTTTTCATTTATTTTTTCAATTTTTTCAGTTAAAATTTCAAAGGCACTTTCTCTATCAATTGTTTCATTGTATTTATAATAAAGCTTTGAATTTTTTATAACATCTTTTAACTCTTCATCTGTTAAAATATCCATTCTACTCATAGGAGCTCTTAACATTGTACATGCTAAAGGTGTTGGAATACCTTTTTCATTTAAGGCAGAAACAAATGCTTCTCCAATTCCCATTTTTGTTAACACTTCGTCAACATCATAAAATTCTGAAATTGGATAGTTTTCAGCAGCTAATTTAATAGCCTTTCTATCTTTTGCGGTAAAAGCTCTTAATGCATGTTGCACTTTTAACCCTAATTGACCTAAAACATCATCTGGCACATCATTTGGATTTTGAGTTACAAAAAACAACCCAATTCCTTTAGATCTAATTAGTTTAACAATACTTTCAATTTGAGATAATAATGCTTTTGAAGCTTCTTTAAAAATAAGATGTGCTTCATCAATAAAAATAACTAATTCAGGTTTTCCACTATCTCCTTGCTCAGGGAACGTTGCATATATCTCAGCTAATAATTGCAGCATAAAGGTTGAAAACAATTGAGGCTTATCTTGTATATCTGTCAATCTTAAAATTGAAATTATTCCATTACCATTTTCATCTTTTCTAACTAAGTCTTGCACATCAAACGATCTTTCTCCAAAAAATAAATCGCCACCTTGCTGATCAATTTCTATAATTTTTCTTAAAATTGCTCCTGTACTGGCAGTAGAAATTAATCCATATTCACTTTGTATCTCCTCTTTACCTTCTTCGGTAGCAAATTGTAATACTTTTCTAAAATCATTTAAATCTAATAACGGTAATTTGTTATCGTCGCAATACTTAAAAATTATAGAAACTATACCACTTTGTGCTTCAGATAAATCTAATATTCTCGATAATAAAACAGGCCCAAATTCAGTTACCGTTGCTCTTAATCTAACACCATCTTGTTCAGAAATAGTTAACAATTCAACAGGAAATTTCTTAGCTTCAAAAGGTAATCCTATTGCTGCATGACGCTCATCAATCTTCGGATGCCCAGCACTTGGCTGAGCCAAACCACTTAAATCACCTTTAATATCCATTAACAAACTAGGAATTCCTTTCTCCGATAAATTTTCGGCCATTACTTGCAGGGTTTTTGTTTTCCCTGTTCCGGTTGCTCCAGCAATTAAACCATGTCTATTTAAAGTCTTCAAAGGAACTTTTACAAAGGCATCTTTTATAGTTTCACCATCGCACATTCCCGAACCTAAAACAATATAATCTCCTTTTGTTTGGTATCCTGTAGTTATTTGATTAAAAAAAGCTTCTTTCCTATTCATTATAATATATTTTTGATAAAAATAACATTAAATTATCAAATTAAAAATTACATCACATATTATAATGTAATTATTTATTTTTAATCCTAAGTATGTATATTTGCAGCATGATAAACAACCAAAATAAAGAACTTATAAATTCAGGAAAAATGCTTCCTTTAATGGAAGAATTTTACACAATTCAAGGAGAAGGATTTTACACAGGAAAAGCGGCTTATTTTATAAGAATTGGAGGTTGTGACGTAGGATGCCATTGGTGTGATGTAAAAGAAAGTTGGAATGCAAAATTACATCCACCTACAAATACAGATATTATTGTAGAAAACGCCACTAATTTGGCAAATACAGTGGTTATTACAGGAGGAGAACCATTAATGTGGAATTTAGATTATTTAACGCAATCGCTTCAAAATAACAATCTTAAAACACATATTGAAACTTCTGGCGCTTATCCTTTAAGTGGAAAATGGGATTGGATTTGTTTATCTCCTAAAAAAACTAAATTACCATTAAAACCAATTTATTTAGAAGCTAATGAGCTTAAAATGATTATTTTTAATAAAAATGATTTTAAATTTGCTGAAGAACAAGCTTCTAAAGTTAATGAAAAATGTGAATTGTTTTTGCAGCCTGAATGGAGTAACCGTGAAAAAATGATTCCGTTAATTGTAGATTATGTTATGAAAAATCCTAAGTGGAAAATTTCATTACAAACACATAAATATTTAAACATTCCTTAATTAGCATTTAATTTGGATTGAACTATAGCATAAATTTTTTCAAATTGCTCCTCCAAAGATAAATTTGAATTATCTATTTCTATAGCATCATCAGCCTTTATCAAAGGAGAGTCTTCTCTGGTTGAATCAATTCTATCACGTTCTACAACATTATTATAAATTGCTTCAAATGTAACCTTATCCCCTCGTTTAATTAATTCATCAAATCTTCTTTTTGCCCTAATTTCAGCAGACGCGGTAATAAATAATTTTAATTCAGCATTTGGAAATACAACAGTACCAATATCTCTCCCATCCATAACAACACCTTTATCTTTACCCATTTCTTGTTGTTGCTCAACTAATTTTCTTCTAACTTCAGGTATTTCAGCAATTTTACTAACAAAATTAGATACTTCTAATGTTCTAATTTTTTTTTCAACATTAACTCCATTTAAATAAATTTCGGCGTATCCTAAATCGTCCCTATATTTAAAACGTAACTCAATATTAACTAAATCCTCAACTAATTTTTCTTTTAAAAAATAGTTTTTAGATATATATTCTAGTTGCATAGCATATAACGTAACAGCTCTATACATAGAACCCGAATCAACATAAACATAATGTAATTTATTTGCTAATTGTTTAGCTATAGTACTTTTTCCGGTTGATGAAAAACCATCAATTGCAATTGTAATTTTACTCAAAATTTTAATTTAAATTAACTAGTAAACTAAATGTACTAGAATTAGAAGCCGGATGAAATTTAGAAAATGCATAGTTAAATTTCAATTTATTAATTTTAATCCCAAAACCAGCCGTAAAACCTGCAAACGTTCTTTTATCTGTCAAAAATAATTCTTTTGAACGTCTTATGTTATAGCCAAATCTTAAATTAAATCCTTTCTCCGGAAATAACTCTGCTCCAAACGAAAGATGTCTAAAAGCATTATTTAAAAAAGATATCTCTTCTTCAGTAGTTTCCCCATCTATATTTGTTGTAGCATTTGACGGATTACTTACAGAAATATCCCATTGTTGTAAATTATCTAAAGTAACATGCCATGTAATAGGAACGTTTTCTAATTTATAAGATGCTCCCAAATCCACCTCTAGCGGTAAATCCTCTTTAGTATCATCATACGCTTTTATTTGAACTCCAAAATTTCTCACCACTAATGTTATTGCATAAGGCTTATTCTCATTAAAATACAATAAACCTAAATCTGCACCAATACCATAAGACGAATAATTCTCAATAACTGAATTAATAAATTTTATATTACCTCCTAAATGAAAATCACTACCCTTAAAATTATACGCATACCCTAAAGAGAAAGAAAGATCATAGGCCTTAAAACTTCCAGTTTCATTACCTTCCTCGTCGGCACTAATAAAACTTCCATAATTTAAATAGGAAATATTAGAATGAACAACACCTACATTTCTATTTATTAAATGACCATAAGAAGCTGACACTAAAGCTATATCACTTAAATAATTTAAATAATTAAGTGAAAACTGGTTCTCTAAACCTTGATTTATAACAGATGGATTCCAAGTCGGTTGATTAACATCATCAATTAAAGTTATCGCCTTACCTCCTAACGCTGCTTGTCGGGACGAACCAGTTAAATTTAAAAAGGTATAAATATTTTCACCCCCAACTTGAGCATACACTCCAGAAGAAATCAGTACAATAAAAATGAGTATATTTTTCATATTTCAGAATACAAATAAACTAAATTTTGATGAAATACCTATTACATCGTTAAGAAATAATCAACCTATTACAAAAAAAAACCTTCAACAAAAAAGTTGAAGGTTTTCAAAAGAAAGGCGGTGACATACTCTCCCACCATAGTGGCAGTACCATCTGCGCTGATAGGCTTAACTTCTCTGTTCGGTATGGGAAGAGGTGAGCCCTATCGCT
>NZ_JBFHHX010000146.1:0-7571 GCF_041596795.1 Lutibacter sp. | reverse complement strand
TCTGAGTGAAAGTTTTTCCAAGAACCAGATTTTCTGAATAAGCGTGCATTTGGAGCAATTTGATCTAGTGTATTTACAAATTTATGGTGTAAGGCTGGTTTTTCCATTATTCCTAACATTTGTTTAGATCTTTTAGAGTTCACAAGTTCGCCATTTGCCAATAAATAATAAAATCTACAAACTTGATTTACTGTAGCTGCGTGACTTAAATTTTTTAGTGGCTCTCTATTTGTTGCACCGCCACTAGCATAGCGCTTACCAACCCAAAGTCCGCCGCCGTGTTCTTCATCATATAAATTGTATTTCTCATCTGTTAAAACACTTTCAATTTTATCAAAACCTAATCTGTCAATCATTCTGGTTGCTGCTGAATTACTAGATCTGCTAATCATTATTTTCATATCATTAGTAACTTCAGGAGTTTCTTTTAATTCTCCTTTTTCTATAGCATCCATTGCAGCTAAAAGTATTGCAATTTTTGGTAAACTGGCAGCGTACATCATATTACCGCCATTAATACGAGCATATTTTATTTCGTTTGGATCGCTTAAATCTATAACGCCCACAGCTAATTTATTTTGCTGAATTAAAGTTTTCCATTTTGGAATGGTATTTAATTGCAGCTCAAGATCTTTTTGAAGGTCTTTATTTAAAAGGGTTCCTAAGGGTTTTAGTTTTGAATTTTCTGAATGAATAGGAAGTTCATTTTGACTAAATAATGTTGTTGTTGCAAACAATGCAACTACGAAAAAAACTGAAAAATGTTTCATTAAAATACTGATTAAAAGTGCAATAGCTGCAAAATACGCCTTTTTATCAGTATTTTATAAAAAATAAATGTTAAATGTTTATTTGTGAATTAAACAGATAAGGCTTTTTTAAGTGCTTTTTCTACAGGAACTACTAAATTTCTAATAATACTTTCTCCATTAGCATCATCAATAAGTGCTACTAAAATATAGCGTCTTGTAGCATCTTTTCCCCAAACTAAAATAGAATCTGAATGGAAATTTTTCCAAGAGCCAGATTTTCTAAATAATCTTGCATCTGGCGCTATCAAATCTAAGGTGTTTACAAATTTATGATGTAATGCTGGGTTTTCCATAATATCCAACATTTGCTTAGATCTTTTGTCGTTTACCAATTTACCATTAGCTAATAAGTAATAGTATTTGCAAACTTGTGCAACTGTAGCTGCGTGACTTAAATTTTTAAGAGGTTCTCTATTAGTTGGTCCGCTAGCAGCATATCTTTTTCCAACCCATAAACCACCATTTATTTTATCGTATAAATTGTATTTTTTATCGGTCATTACACTGGCAATTTTTGCAAAACCTAATCTATCAATCATTCTTGTAGAAGCTTGGTTATCAGACTTGCTAATCATTAACTTTAGGTCGTTTGTAATGGCTGGAGTTTCTTTAAGTTCGCCTTTTTCAATAGCATCCATTGCTGTAAGTAGTACTGCAATTTTAGGCAAACTTGCAGCATACATCATTTGGTTGTCGTTAACTCTAGCATATTTTGCGTCTTTAGGATCGCTTAAGTCAATTACACCAACAGCCATTTTATTTTGGGCTATTAATTTTTTCCATTCTGGAACTTTATTAAGTTCTTTTTCTAAATTACTTTGAAGTGCCGGATTTATTAAATTGGGAAGTGATTTTATTTGTGAATCATCCAATCGTAAAGGTAAATCGTTTTGAGCTTGTATTGCAGTAGTAATAAAAAGGGCAATAATTATAAGTAATTGATATGGTCTCATTTAGATGCTAAATTATTTTTTTAAAAACATCCAAATGTATTTCTTTTTTAAATATGTTGGTTGTTAAAATTTTAATTTTGGAAAAATAAAATTCCTTGATAATAGTGGCTTTTTTAAATATTAAAATTAAAAAAATGTTAAAAGCATAAATTTGCCTTTAAAATTTCTTCTTATAAAGATGGTATTGCCATGCTAATTTTTAATTTTATAAGCTGTTGTAATTCAGAAAAGTATACTACAATAGTTTTTTAATATTTTTTTTGCGCATTACCTTTTCAACAGCATCAAATATTTGTTTTTTAAGATTTTTATACTTTTTTAAATAAATATCTATTTCTTTATTTAAAGTTTTGTGTTGCTCAATATAATTTATGTTTGAAATTAAGTTGTTATGCTCAATTAAATCTGTTAAAAATATTTCATGTTTTTGAATAGATTCTTTTAATAAAGTACTGGTTTCTTTTTCTACTTCAAGTTTTTTTGTAAAAATTTCAATTCTTTTTGCTAAACCTGCAAACAGATAGTCAATGTATTTTGCGCTTAATAAATGCTTTAAAAACCGAATTTCATCTAAAATAAAATCAATTTCGGAAATCCAATTTTTAGATTCAGTGTGCAACATAGAAATACTTTTCCGACTGTTTGTCCAAATTTTTTTACTTTCTAAAGTCATAATATGTTGTTTTAATGGTTAATAAGCCTATGTTAATTGTTTTTTAGAGTTTAAATTAGGCTCCATAATTCCAGATATATATTCATATACGTTTTGTTTTAATTTATCATAAGTTTTATTGTAATTAAATATAGCTTCGGCCATTGAATGATATTTAACTAAATAATAATTCTTTTGATCTGGGTGAGGTTCTTCTTCTTGGCCAATTAAATATTTAGTATAACTATCAATATTTATAGATAAATTATGTAGCTCGTTTTCTAAGTTTTTTAAATCTTTTGTAAAAAGCTGAATACGCTCAAATAGATTGCGAGTGTTGGTGTTAAAAGGGTAAGTGTCAATTAATTTTAAAATAAATTTTAGTTCTGCTTTTTTAAATCTTAAGTCAGCATTCCAACAAGTAGTTTTATACAATATCTCATTGATACTTTTCTCTCTACCAAAAGTTTTATAGGATAAATCTGTTGTCATTTTAATAAAATTTTAGCAGAGCTAAGTTCTATTAAATTCGCTTTATTTGAAATGATTACTATCAGCTCATCAAAAAAAATGAGATAGATAATAATTGTTAAAAACATACAAGATTAACAAGTGAAAATATTGATAAATAAGTTGTTATGGTTTTTGTTTGTGAGTTTTAGTTAAAGTTAAAGCGGATTTTTAATTGGTTGAAATTGAGCAATATCATTTTATAAAATTTAAACTAATGGTAGATTTATATACACTAAAAAAAAGAATGTATTAAAAACAACTAATTGTTATTCAAAAAAAAGTTCTTTTAAATATTTATGGAATCTAGTTAAATGCCATTAAATAATAGAATGATAAGTACAATAGATATTAGTTTTAATAAATTTTAAAAACTACAAATATGGGCTTAAACTTTAATCAATTCGCAAAAGAGGCTAATTCATTTTTAAAGGATTATGCTAAACAACTAAATTTAAAAGATGACATTGATAAATCTGGAAGAATTCTTTCGTCAATATTACATGCTTTAAGAGATTTAATTTCAACAGAAGAATCACTTCAATTAATAGCGCAATTTCCTATGTTTTTAAAAGCCATTTATGTAAATGGTTGGACTTTGAAAAAAAAGCCCAAAGTAAAAAACTTAGAAGCTTTTATAGATTTGGTTAGAAAATATGACGGAAATACTAGTTTACATGATTTTGAATCTGATGAAAAGGCTGAAAACTATATAAAAACAACATTTATTGCTTTAAGGAAATACGTTTCTTTAGGTGAATTGGAAGATATACGTACCGAATTACCAAAGGATTTAAAATTTATTGTGTATCAAAATATAATGTTTTAAAAAATTTGAATTATGAAAATTGCTGAATCAAAAAAAGAGATTGAAATTTATATAGATAAAATTAGTTTAAAAGGAAACTTAATGCTTGTTGATGATGATTTTTGTAAAGGAGTTATACTTTTTTCGCACGGCTCTGGAAGCAGTAGATTAAGTGTTAGAAATAACTATGTAGCAAATTTGTTACATGCCCAAGGGTATTCTAGTTTGTTAATGGATTTATTAACCGATGAAGAAGGTTTAATTTATGAAAATAGGTTTGATATTACATTACTAACAGATAGGCTTTTAAAAATTACCAAATGGGTTAGAAATTATAAATGCACTAAACATTTGCCAATTATTTACTTTGGATCTAGTACAGGAGCAGCATCAGCGTTAAGTGCAGCAGCTTTTTTAGGAAATAAAGTAAAAGCAGTTATTTCTAGAGGCGGAAGAACTGATTTAGTAATAAATAATTTAGAAAATGTAAAAGCTCCAACGTTGCTTATTGCTGGTGAATATGATCCTGTAATTATAGAATTAAATAAAGGATCCATAAAAAAACTTACAACAAATTGTAAACTTGAAATTGTGAAAGGTGCATCTCATTTATTTTCGGAACATGGTAAATTAGATGAGGTTGCTAAACTTACTAGTAATTGGCTTAACAAACATGTGCAAAGAGAAATATTTTAAAAATGTTTAAGGATAGGATTGAAGCAGGGAATTTATTAGCGGAACAATTACTTAGTTATAGCAACAATACTAATGTTGTAGTTGTTGCGGTTCCTAGGGGAGGTTTACCTATAGGATTTGCTATTTCCAAAAAATTAAATGTTCCTTTAGAAATTGTATTGTCTAAAAAAATTGGACATCCATTAAATAAAGAATTTGCAATAGGTGCAGTTACGTTAAAAAACTGTGTTTTAAGTGATGATGTTGCAGGAATATCAAAATTATATATTGATGAAGAAACCATAAAAATTAGGAAATTATTAAAAGAAAGAGAGCTTGCCTATTATGGAAAAAGAACTCCTGTAAATTTAAAAAACAAAATAGTTATTGTTGTTGATGATGGTATTGCAACAGGAAACACCTTAATTTCTAGTATTCAATTAATTCATCTTCAAAAACCAAATCAAATTATTGTTGCAGCTCCAGTAGCATCAAAATCTGCTTTTAATAAAATTGAAAAGAATCCATTGGTTTATAAAATTATTTGTTTGTTAAATCCAGAAAGGTTCCAGGCAGTTGGTCAGTTTTATCAAGATTTTGGTCAAGTTAGCGATTCGGAGGCAATAAAATTACTGCATAACGCACATATAAAAACAAATTAAATACCATTTTTTTTAGGGAAAAGTATAAAATAGAAATAGGGAAACCGCAGTTTCCCTATTTCCGGATTGAGGTTAAATAATACAATTTAACTTTTCAATTTTTTTTACTTCGGCCTTCGCGCCTTTTTGAAGTACAATCTTAAAGTAATTAAACTATATTACTTTTCTCAAATTTTTCCAACTTAATAGTAAGTTAGATATAAGTTAAAGGAAACAGGAAATGTTCTCTCCTGTTTCCTTCTGAAAAGATTACAGCAACTATGTGATATTAAAATAAATTTTCATTCTTAATTAAGGATATAATTGGAACTTATCAGCATGTATCTAAATCTTTTCAATGTGAATTTACACTAATAACCCTCGTGTAAATTTGTTTAAAAAGTTTATTTAAACAATTCAATGAACTTAAAATTGATAAGCAAATATAAGGTGTAATTAGTTGATTTTAAATGATAACCATCAAAATAAAGAATGATTGTTGTCAGTTGGTTTGTTTTTGTAGCTACACAATTACAAAATCATAAGCCATGGTTAATAAAAATAGACCAGCTAAAAAAAGCAACATATAAATTAGTTGAATAAATTTAATGTTTATAAAATTAAACCAATGTATTGTTCGTTTTGGAAATATAAATAATGCCAATCCAATTAGTACAGCTACCCACCCAATAAGTGTAATAATTATTGTCCAGTTGCTTTCCCAAATATTATGAAATAATATGTTTAATAAGCCAATTATTATTGCAAAAAAAGCTACAAGTATGGCAAATTTCTGGTCTTTTAAATCTGTAATAATTTGGATAATTCTTTTTGGGTTAAAAGTTAAAATTAAAAAGAAAATAATCAGATACCATCCCCAAAATTTAGCTAAAAAAATTGACGTGTTTTCCATAATTTAAGTTTTAATGGTTATTCTTCATGAAGTACTAAAAAAGGTACTTTTGTATGGTAACTAATTTCTTCAACGGTAGGTTTAAATAATATTCGTTGAAAAAAGGTTAAATTTTTAGCAATCATAATTATAATATCAATGTCTCTACTTTCTACAAAGCATCGTACTCCATCTTCAATGTTATTGCTTGTTATTCTATGAAAACTGTGTTTGTTTTCTGTAAAATAGTTGTGCAAATAATGTTTATTTTCTAATTGATTTCCGGTTAAAACTTCATCTTTTTTAGCAACGTGAACTAATCTTACAGATGAATTGTACATTTCTGCAAATTCTGAGATGTTGTTTAGTATAAATGGTTGGTAAAAATTGTGAAAATCAGTTGGAAATGCAATTTCTTTAGGAGGTGAAAAAGTAGATTTTTCAGGAATAATTAAAACTGGGCATTTTATTTTTGTAATTAAATCGCCTGTGTTGGTTCCAACCACAACTTCATTAAATCCTGTTGCTCCTTTGGTTCCCATAATTATTAAATCTATGTTTTTTTCTTCAATTTGAGTTTTTACTGCATCAATAAAAAAATCGTATTTAGAAATAGAGAAAAAATGATGATCTGGATTTTTATCAGTTTTTTTTATTTTTTTCAATAATTTAGTTAACTCTATTTTAGCTTGTTTTAAAACTGTGGTTTCTAAAATATTAGTTGATGGAAAAATAGGAATTTCCCCGCCAATATATGTTGGCATAAGTGTTACGTGAAGTATGTAAAAATTACATGGCGTGTTTTTGTAAAATTGAATTGCATAGTTAATAGCATTCCAAGAATTATCTGAAAAATCGGTAGGTAATAGTATGTTTTTCATGGTGCAAAGTAAATTTCAGTTATACTCAAATTTACTAAGCAAATAGTATTTGTAAAATGATATTAATCAAGTGAAGCCTTATTATTTAGCATTATTTAATTAATTTTTTTTAATTTTTCTATATCTAAAATTTTAATATTTCTTCCATCTACATCAATTAATCCTTCTTTTTTAAAATCGGATAAAGTTCTAATAAATGTTTCGGTTGCAATTCCGGCAATACTTGCTAAATCGCTTCTTAAAATTTGAACACAAATGTTGGGGGTTTTTTTAATTTTTTCTGAAAATTGTAAAATGGTACTTGCTGTTTTTTTTCTAACAGAGCTATAAGCCATTTCTAATAAATGTTCTTTTATTTCGGTAACATTATCACTTAAATAATCAAACAATTCTAATGTTAAATCGTGATTGTTGTATAAAATAGATTTTAAATCTTTGTTTGATACGCGTGAAGCTTGTGTATCTTCAATGGCAGCTGCAAATTCTTGGTGTGCAAGATTATTTGTAAATGAAGTAAACCCAAAAAAGTCATCTTCTTTTAAAAGTTCGGTTATTAATTCTTTACCTTGTTCATCAATTTTATAGGTTTTTACAATGCCTTTTTTAATTAAATATACATAGTTAGAGTGGTCTCCTTGATGGTAAATTATTTCTCCAGCATCAAAATTCAATTCTTCGGCTTCATCATAAAAATAATTTTTTAATTGATGTATTGTTTTTAAATCATTTTCATTTGTTTGATTTTGC
>NZ_JBFHHX010000145.1:0-7769 GCF_041596795.1 Lutibacter sp. | reverse complement strand
ATACAGCAATATGATGGATTATATTATGTAAATCACAGTTTACAATTTGATCAATATTCTGGCAAATTATTAAAAGAAAGAAATCATAAAAATAAAAATTTTGGAGAAAAAATAATTAATGCAAATTATGACATTCATGTTGGAGCTATTTTAGGAATACCAGGTAAAATTATTGCTTTTATAGCTAGTTTAATATGTGCCTCTTTGCCACTAACAGGGTTTTTAATTTGGATTGGAAGGAAAAGAAAAAATAAAATTGATTATAAAAAAACACTGGTAAAAAATTAAATTTCACCAGTGTTTTTTATTGTTTAACCATTAATTGTTTTTATCCACATTTAGTTTGTCCGCAATTTTTACATTTTAAACAACCTTCTTCGTAAATTAATCCTTCTGGATCTCCACATTCTGGACATTTTTTATCTGCAGCTACTGTACCGTCTTCTACAAATTGTTTTAATGTACGGGCAATACCATTTTTCCAAGTATTAATATTTTCATCGTACATATTTAAATTATTTACTAAATCTACCACATATTGTATTGGCATTCCGTGACGTAAAACACCAGAAATTAATTTAGCATAATTCCAATATTCTTTATCAAATGTACGCGATAATCCTTCTAAAGTAACCTTATAACCTTGTTTATCTTCAAACTGAAAATCGTAACGTGTAGCTCCTTTATCATCTTTATTTTTAATTACCCAACCTTGTTCTAACCAAGTAGGCAATAAAAATGCGTCTTCTAATTTACCCGTAAAAATTTCATAAGGTCTGTTGTTAATTAAACCAACAACAGCAACCCATTTGTCATAATCATTTTGAAAACGTACTACTTTTGCTTCTATTTTCTTTGGTCTTTTTGGGAAAATTGTTTCAGCAAAACATTCGGTATTTTTCTTTTCCTTTTTATCATCGCTAGAAACTAATATTCCACTTCTAGATCCATCTCTATAAACGGTAATTCCTTTTAAACCTTTTTTCCAAGATTCTATATATATATCACCAACATTTTCAACAGGCACATCAGATGCCAAATTAATTGTTGAACTAATTGAATGTGTAGTATATTTTTGAACCAAAGCTTGCATTTCAATACGCTTTAACCAATCAATTTCAGGAGCAGTAGAACCAGCATATGGACTTTTCTTAATATCTGTTTCTCCAGTTACTTCCATCCATTGTTTTAATTTTGGATGATATACTTCAAATTCTTCAAAAGCATCACCCATATCATCAACATAAGCAATTTTAGCATTTGCATCATCTTGATTAACTTTTCTTCTTCGTTTATATGACAATAAGAAAACTGGCTCAATACCTGATGATGTTTGTGCCAACATACTTAAACTTCCTGTTGGAGCAACGGTACTTATAGAAATATTTCTTCTACCATATTTCATCATTCTTTCATACACATCAGGAAACTCCTTTTGAACCATTTGAATAAATTCAGAGAAGTTTTCAATTTCAGGGCTAAATACTTCAAATTTACCACGTGTAATAGCCATATCTATACTACTATCAAATTCTCCACGTAGTTTAGTTTTCATAATTTCATCAACAACGGCAATAGCTTCATTGGTATCAAACTTTTTACCAAGTGCAGCAACAGCATCTGCTAAAGCAGTAAATCCTAAACCTGTTCTTCTACCTTTTTTACCTGTTTTATATAATAATTTCCAAGTATCAATTTCTACTTGTTTAATATTATTTGGTTCTTTATCGTGCATAATTTTGTTGAAAATTCTATCAACAGCTTCTAATTCTAAATCAACCAAATCATCCATTAAACGTTGTGTTTCATACACAACTTTATAAAACTTTTCAAAATCAAATGAAGCCTTATCTGTAAATGGATTTTTAACAAAACTGTATAAATTAACAGCTATTAAACGACAGCTGTCTCCACCTTGCATTGCAATTTCTGAACAAGGATTTGTAGAACTATTTTTAAACCCTGGATAAATAGATGATGTTGAATAATAATGTTGACGATCCCAAAATATTAAACCTGGCTCAGCAGTATTATGGGCACATTTAATAATTGTATTCCATAAATCTTTTGCCTTTACTACTTTTTTATATGTTGGTGTTTTACTTTCAATTGGCCAACGTAATGTAAAATCATCATCGTTAACAACCGCCATCATAAATTCATCTGATAAACGCAATGAAATATTTGCTCCGGTTACTTTTGTTAAATCTTGTTTAATGGTAATAAAATCTTCTACATCTGGATGCGCAATATCCATTGTTAACATTAACGCTCCTCTTCTACCATTTTGAGCAACTTCACGTGTAGTATTTGAAAAACGATTCATAAATGAAACTGCTCCCGTTGTAGTTCCAGCTGAATTTGATACTTGCGCTCCGTTTGGTCTTAAATTAGATAAATCTACCCCAACACCACAACGTCTTTTAAATAATTGTGCCAATTGCTGGTCAGTATAAAAAATACCTCCATAAGAATCGAAAACTGATGGTACAACCACACAGTTTGATAAGGAAGCAATTACATTGTTGTTTCCTAAGGACGACATTACACTTCCTTGCGGAATTACATATTTAAATTTATCAAATAAATCAAATATTTCTTTTTCCGATAATAATTTACGAGTTTTCCCATATTCAGAAAGTCCTTCTACATTGGTTTCACTCTCCTCATAATTTTTTTCTATTCTGGCAAATTCTTTTGCCATTCTAGTATGCATATCAGCAGGCGAAGCTTCTAACAAATCGCCTTTTTTGTTTTTCATTGCATACTTGTTAATCCAAGTAGTTGCAGCTAGTTCATCGTTATTAAAATAAGCTAAAGCCTTCACTAACACCTCATTATAAGTGTAAATTTTCGGGAACACTAATTCTTCTGTCATTTTTCTCGTATATTTTTTTGTTTGATTTTTCAGTTTATAAAATTATTGAATATTTAAACCCGAAAGGTCTTTTTATGAATATAGTTAATAACATTTTATTGTTGAAAAGTTGAAAAAATTATTTGTTGAATTCATTTTTTTTGATTTACTTTGTTTTTCAAAGTACTTTTAATATGAAGAATAAAGATTATTTAAAAGATATTATAGAGATTAAATCTATAATGAATAAATCATCCAGATTTATATCATTAAGCGGTTTATCGGGAATATTAGCTGGAATTTACGCATTGATTGGAGCTTTTGCTGCAAATTACTTATTAACCAACTATCAAGTTGCAAATAGTCCTGTTGGTTTAATTCCAATTTCGTATTTAGAATATTTCTTATTAGGTATTGCACTTTTAGTATTAACCCTTTCTGTAATTACAGCGTTTATATTTTCATCAAAAAAAGCGAAGAAAAGTGGTGAAAATTTATGGGATGCAACATCTAAACGGCTTTTAATAAATTTTGCCATACCATTATTTACAGGAGGCGCATTTTGTATAATTTTATATCAATACGGTTTAATAGGCTTAATTGCTCCAGCTACCTTAATTTTTTATGGATTGGCTTGTGTTAATGCTAGTAAATATACTCTTGGTGATATTAGATACTTAGGTTTTTTAAATATAGTTATTGGATTAGTTTCTACGCAATTTATTGGTTATGGACTTTATTTTTGGGCTTTTGGATTTGGAATTCTTCATATTATTTATGGCATTGTTTTATACAATAAATACGACAAAATATAATTTTGAAAGACATACTTAAACATATTAATAAAGTTTTTGATCATAGAGTTCGGCTGGGAATTATGTCGGCGCTTATGGTAAACGAAACTTTAGATTTTAATACACTTAAAGAATTATTAGGTGTTACCGATGGTAATTTAGCTAGCCATATTAAAGGACTTGAAAAGGTTAAATATATTAAAGTAGAAAAACAATTTATAGGTAAAAAACCTAATACAACATATAGTGTAAGCACGCTTGGAATGCTTGAATTTAAAAAACATATTAACGCTTTAGAAAAATTAATAAACAATAATTAAAAAAAATTTATTCACTCACTTTGCTTTTCAAAGTACTTTTAACAATTTAAAAAAATGGAAAAACAACAAAACAAATTCGGAAATTGGTTAAAAACATCCTTAACTGCAAGAATGTTTATGATTGGAATATTAATAATTGTACTATTAATACCTTTATCATTTATAGTAAATTTAATTAATGAACGTGCAATTAGGCAAGAATCTGTAGTAAATGAAATTAACGAAAAATGGGGAAATGAAGTTTTATTATATGGTCCAATTTTAAAAATACCGTATAAAACGTATTCAGAAAAAATTATTACCGCCACTAATTCAGAAGAAAACAGAACGGAAAAAATAGAATCTATAAACTACGCCTACTTTTTTCCTGAAAAATTAAATATGAAGGCGAACATAAATCCTGAAGAAAAAAAACGTGGCATTTACAAAACCTCTGTTTATAAAAGCGAAATTAATATAGATGGAAATTTTGAAAAACCAGACTTCTCCTCAATTGATATAGATGATAACGATATACTTTGGGAAAAAGCTATTGTAATAATAAAAACATCTAACCTAAAAGGTATTAATAATCAGGTTGAAATAAATTTTGACCATAATTCATCACCTTTTTTTCCAAAATATGAAGAAGTATATAATAAACTTAAAGACGATATTGCCTTAAATAATCTAGAAACCAACCATTTAACCAAAGAAGCATTTGAAAAGCTAACAACTAATCCGTTTTCCATAAAACTAAACATTAGCGGAAGTAAACAAATAAGTATTATTCCAATTGGTAAAGAAACAGATTTAAACATAAAATCTAACTGGAAAACAGCCAATTTTATAGGCAATTTTTTACCATTAAATACCGATAAAATATCTGAAAACGGCTTTAATGCCAAATGGAAAGTTTTACATATTAACAGACCTTTTCAGCAAGAATATTACACTGCATTACCAAATTTAAACGAATTTGCTTTTGGTGTAAACTTTATGATTCCGGTAGATGAATATCAAAAAAGTGAACGTTCTGCCAAATACGGATTTTTAGTAATTTCTCTCACTTTTTTAATTTTCTTTTTAATACAATCTATTAGCAAAATAAACATTCATCCATTTCAATATTTAATGATTGGTTTGGCGCTAACAATGTTTTACACCTTATTAATATCAATCTCTGAACATAGTAATTTTTTAAAAGCCTATTTAATTGCAGGAAGTTCTGTTATTGTTTTAATAACGCTGTACTCAAAATCAATTTTAAAAAGTTTCAAATTTCCAATATTTATAGGTTTATCACTTTTAGCATTGTACACATTTATATATGTAATTATTCAATTGGAAAATTATGCACTACTAGTTGGAAGTTTAGGATTGTTTATAATATTATCTATAATAATGTACGCGTCACGCAAAATAGATTGGAATTAAAGATGTGTAAAACCCAAAAAAACAAATAATAAATTTCAAAAAAAGAAAGGCTGCTTAAAAAGTAAAATATTCGTCAATCTGTGCTTCGACTCAGCTCAGCAACCGGTTATCAGTTTGATGAGATGCTGAAACAAGTTCAGCATGACGTGTTTTAAAACTTTTTAAACAGCCTGTTTTAATCATTTAAACACTCCCTTTTGTCATTCCGACATCGGAGGAATCTCAACATAATGTTCTTAACAGGGTATGATTTCTCCTCCGTCGAAATGACAAAAAAATGTAAACTTAATATTTTAGTTTCCTAACTAAATCTTCCAATCCGTTTAACTGAATTTCATACACCAAACGAAGCTGATCTCCCAATTTTCCCGTTGGAAAACCTTTATTATTGTACCATACTATATAATGTTCGGGTAAATCAATTAAATATTTGCCTTTATATTTTCCAAATGGCATTTTGGTATTTGCCAATTTTTCTAACTCGTGTTGTTGATTATTTACCATCAACATAATCTTGTAAATAGTTAAACCTTTCCGTTAACTTTCCGTTTGATGTCATTTTGGCTCTGTTTAAAACACCATCTTCATCATTATTAAAAAAAGCTGGAATTACGTGTTTTGCAAAACTTTCACCAAACCCTTCCGATGCATCTTTTGGTAATTCACAAGGTAAATTATCAACCGCCATAACAGCAATAGCCTTCTCATCTCTATAATCAACTTCCATTTCTAATTCAGGATTATATCCATAAATAGGATTTTCAATGGTTGAAGAACGAATTGTTGAAGCTACAGGTCCATCAACATCACAGCTAATATCAGCAACAACTTTTATGTTAAAATCTTTAGATTTAGCATCAATTCTAGTAAAAATATACGGAGCTCCAGTTCCATAAAAATGTCCGGCTATATATAAATCAGCAACTTTTGCAAAGCGCATAAAATCACTTTTGTATTCTGTTGGGTTTGTAAAAAAATCAATCTCATCTTTTACAACACCATCTTTTCTTTTGTTATAATCTAACACATCAATTTGCACATATACAGGTTCATTAAAAGTTTTATGCAAAAAATCATTTACAGAAACTTTTTTCATTCCCATTCCTTTCAGCATTTCTTTGGCTCCATTTCCTACTCTACCTTTACCAGTTAAAACAACTTTAATATTTGGCAACTTTAATTTTTGCAGCTCATGAATTAACATTAATTGGTCGTGTAATTCCTCAGCCTTTGGTAAATTATATAAATTAAATTTTAACCCATAAGCTCTAAAACCATTATAAGCACCAACAATTCCGGCATATCTTCCAAAAGCTACTAAGCGTTGATTTTTTTCGTTAACAATAACTTCGTGGTCATACAACTCAATATTTTTTGACAAAATGGCTTGTAATAGTTTTCTGTTGTATTGTTGCTTTTTTATGGTATGCGAAAAGAAAAAATACTTTTTATTTGGAATTAAAAAATCAATAGGCACTTCTTTTACACCTAGTAAAACATCACATTCCGAAACATCATCTACCACATCAATTCCCTCAATTATATAGTCTTCATCTGTAAAAAAACGATTGTCTGATGATTCAACTTTAATACCTAAATCAGAAAATTTCCGCAACAATCTTTTACATTCTTTAGGTGTTAATACCACTCGCCTATCTGGTGGATTTTTACGCTCTTTTATAATTCCAATTTTCATGATTTGTTTGGTATAAATATTGTTACTAATATATTATGAATTAAAGGAACTGACAAATAAACTATGTAACATATTTTTAGTAGATTTGCAGCCTTAAAGATTTTGTTCTTTGACATTTTGGGGACGACTGGTTTTGACTGCAAGGTCAATTAACATAGAAGCATGTCGAGTAATGAAATAGCACTCGTTAATCTCAATTTCAAACCTATAAACGGCGAAGATAACTACGCTTTAGCTGCTTAATCCGAATTACAGTAGGATAAGCCTCGGCACACTAGGTGTGCAAGCTAAATGTCTCTTGAAAGCCTTGGTTAGCGGCGGTCAGCATAGAGGCATCGTAAAAGTTAACATAGATTTGCTATAGTTTCGGTAGCATTTTGAAACTTAAGAAACTAAGCTTAAAGTAAATTGTTTTCGGTTAGCTTTAAGACTAAAATTAAAAGAAAACTAAACATGTAGAAACTATCTTGGTTGCTTGTTTGGACCCGGGTTCGATTCCCGGCGTCTCCACTAATATTTTAATTGAAAATATGACATTTATCATAAAAAAATAATTTTAGAAAATTTTAACAAAATTTTTGTTTTTCAATTTAAAATAGTTTGTATATTTGTATCGGTAAGTTTCATAGCTTACCAATCTTTTTCATAGCAATTTTCCTCACTCATACTTTGGGTGAGGTTTCTTT
>NZ_JBFHHX010000144.1:0-8047 GCF_041596795.1 Lutibacter sp. | reverse complement strand
TAGAAGTGCCTGGGCAACTAGTTTAAGTTATTTTAATTTAGGACAAATTGATTTAACCGATGAATTTGGTGGTGATCAAGGAACTGAAAATTTAAACGAATTCTCTTTAGACGGTTCGTACTCTCTTAAATTAAGTGAATCATATTCAATGGGTGTTACAATGCGTTACATTCGTTCAGATTTAGGAATTAAATCTGGAAATACAACATTAAAACCAGTAAATACATTTGCGGTAGATATTTCAGGTTATTTTCAATCAGATGAAGCTAATTACGGCGATTTTAATGGTGTTTGGAGAGGTGGTTTTAATGTTTCTAATATTGGACCTAAAGTTTCTTATTCTGATGATGGACAGGAAAACTTTATTCCTACAAACTTAAGAGTTGGAGGTGGATTTGATTTTATTTTAGATTCTTACAATAAAGTAAGTTTAAATTTAGAATTTAATAAATTGTTAGTGCCAACTCCAAGCATTTCAGTAAATGATGATGGTGAGGCCCCGTATACACAAGATGATGTAAGTTTCTTTAGTGGAATTTTTACATCTTTTGGTGATGCTCCAGGAGGTTTTAGTGAAGAATTAAAAGAAATTACCTGGGGATTAGGAGCAGAGTATTTGTACGATGATTCTTTTGCGTTGCGTGCAGGATATTTTAATGAAAGTGATATGAAAGGTTCACGTAAATATTTTACCATTGGATCTGGATTTAAATTTAAAAGCTCAAGGTTAGATATTTCTTATTTATTTAATGCTTCAGATATTAATAACCCATTAGAAAATACCTTAAGGTTTTCTTTATCATTTGATTTTGGTGAACTTTTTGAAGTATATTAATAAATAATAAAAAGTTTAATGGAAAAAGTTGAAATAAAAACTCAAATAACCGTATTTGATTCCATAAATGAATTGCCAGCTGATGTAAAAAAATTAATGGACGCGGCAATAGATGCAAAGCAAAATGCATATGCACCTTATTCTAAATTTAAAGTTGGAGCAGCCTTATTACTTGAAGATGGCACAGTAATAAAAGGAAATAATCAGGAAAACGCAGCATATCCATCTGGAATGTGTGCAGAAAGAGTGGCAATATGGAAAGCCTCATCCGATTATCCTACTAAAAAAATATTGAAATTAGCTATTTCAGCAAGTTCTGCATCTCAAATTTTAAATGAGCCTGTTGCTCCTTGTGGAGGTTGCAGACAAACTTTGTCGGAATACGAATTAAAACAAAAAGATAAAATAGAAGTTTATTTTATGGGTGAAATAGGAAAGGTTATTATGACAGATTCTTTACTGAATTTATTGCCAATTGCCTTTGATAAATCATTTCTATAAAAATAACTATGTTAAAAGATATTGAAAATAGAGAAGATATTTACTTACTTGTAAAAACATTTTATACCAAATTAATGAATGACGCAGAAATGCGTCATTTTTTTATTGATTTTTTTGATGAGAATTTATTAGAAGAACATCTTCAAACGTTGGTTGATTTTTGGGAAAACACACTATTTTTTACCGGTGGGTATCGTAAAAACGCAATGCAACCGCACCTAGATTTACATCAAATAAAACCAATAGAAAAAAAGCACTTTAAAGCCTGGTTATCAATGTTTAATAGTTCCGTTGACGAGCTCTTTTTAGGAGGCATGGCGCACACTGCAAAATCACGTGCACTGTCGATAGCCACCGTAATGGAAATTAAATTATTTGAACAGAATAAGTAATAGGTTTTAATTTTAAAATTTAATTTAAAAGAATGAAAATTAGTTCAATTATAACAGGTACAGGGAGTTATATACCATCTCTCATAAAAAAAAATTCCGACTTTTTAAATGATACGTTTTTAAATGAAGATGGAACACCATTTGAATACGAGAATGCGATTGTAATAGATAAATTTAAGTCTATTACCGGAATAGAAGAAAGGCGTTACGCTACACCCGAATTAAACTCTTCAGATTTGGCTTTTAGAGCTGCTGAAAATGCAATAAAAGATGCTGGAATTGATAAAGAAACGTTAGATTATATTATTGTAGCACACAATTTTGGAGATGTTAAAACAGGCTCTATTCAAAGTGATATTTTGCCAAGTTTAGCATCAAGAGTTAAGCATAATTTAGAGATTAAAAATGCGAATTGTGTAGCTTATGATATTCTTTTTGGTTGTCCAGGTTGGATTCAAGGTGTTATTCAGGCAGAAGCTTATATAAAGGCTGGTATTGCAAAAAAATGTTTGGTTATTGGTACAGAAACCTTATCAAGAGTAATAGATCCTTTTGATAGAGATTCTATGATTTATTCTGATGGTGCAGGTGCGTGTGTAATTGAAGCTGTTGAAGGAGATTCTGAAGCAGGTATTTTAAGTCATGCAGCGCAAACATATACAGTTGATGAATGCTACTATTTGTTTTATGGAAAATCGTACAGTAAAGCAGATAAAACGAATATTAAATATATAAAAATGTTCGGTAGAAAAATTTATGAGTTTGGTTTAAACCATGTGCCATTAGCCATGAAAACAGCTTTAGATAAAAGTGGATTTGGTATTGATGACGTGAAAAAGATTTTGATTCATCAGGCAAATGAAAAAATGGATGAAGCTATTTTAAAGCGTTTTTATAGATTGTATAAAAAACCGGTTCCAGAATTTGTTATGCCTATGAGTATTCATAAGTTAGGAAATAGTTCTGTAGCAACGGTGCCAACCTTATTTGATTTGGTAAAACAAGGGAAATTAGAAAATCAGGAAATAAATAAAGGAGACATTGTAATTTTTGCTTCTGTTGGTGCAGGAATGAATATTAATGCAGTAGTTTATAAATATTAAACGATTTTAAATAAATAAAAAAAAGCCATCGTTCGATGGCTTTTTTTTTATTTTAACACTTCAATTATAGGTTTTCCTGTATTACCATTTGCTTGGGTAATTTTAAGGAAACTTGTAATGGTTGGAGCAATATCAATAATTGGATAATAATTGTCCGATTGTCCTTTTTTAATTCCGCTTCCGTAAAATATTAATGGTACATGTGTATCATAACTGTAACCAGAACCGTGTGTAGATCCAGTTTTATCATACGAAATGGTAGTTGGGTTTGGCACAAATAAAATATCACCTGAAAATTTTTGATTATACCCATTTTGCAGTGTTTGTAAAACGCCTAAATCAAAATTTGTAGTTTGTAAAGTATGTCCAGTTACTGTTTTATAAACATTGTTTATGTTTAATATTTCATCAGCAATTACTTGCGATACATGGTTTACATCTAATTTTAATGCCTTAATTTTTTCTTTATTCAAATAAATTTGATAGTTGGAAATGTTTTCTATTAATTCAGTTGAATTAAAACGTTCTAAAGTTATTTTATTAAGGGTTGTTTTAAACTCATCATCATTAAAATATCCTCCAGGAATTTTTAAAGAATTTAAATATGCAGGTACTTCAACCGCCGCGTGATCTGCGGTTAAAAATAGCGTGTAATTTTCAGCTCCAACTTCGGTATCTAAAATTTGCAGTAGGCGTTCAATTTCTTTATCCATTCTAATATAAGTGTCTTCCAATTCTTTTGCATCAACTCCAAATTGATGTCCAACATAATCGGTACTTGAATAACTAATGGCTAAAAAATCTGTAAAATTGCTCGAACCTAATTTTTCACCTTTTATGGTTGCTTCAGCAAAATCTGTAACAATAGAGTTTCCAAAAGGAATAGCTTTTAAAAGGCTATAATTACCATTTAATTTTCTTAACTCAGCCAAGTTATAAGGAAAAGTTGGAGTTGTTTTTCCATTAAACAAACCTTCATAATTGTTATTGTCTGGCAGTGTTTCTGTGTACGTGTTTATATCATAAAACGTATCCCAGGTTCCATTTAAGTAATTATTTGCTTTTCCGTTGTTGTTAAATTCTTTAACCCATTCAGGTAACTCATTCATATAAAAAGTACTTGAAATAAATTTTCCTTCGTCACCACCTTCAAACCAATATGCCGCGTTTGCTGTATGGCCAGCAGGTAAAATAGCAGACCTGTCTTTAATAGAAATACCAATGGATTTACCGTTCATATTTTGAGCTAAACGCAATTGATCAGTTATAGTTGTAGTTAACATTCTATACGGCGATTTTTGCCCTCCAGTTTTTGCTCCAACAGTTTCATATCTGCTATCATCAACACAATAAATGTATTCTTTTTCGTATTTATCATACCAATTATTAGAGATAATTCCGTGGTTTGTAGGTGTGGTTCCGGTATAAATAGAAGTATGACCAACAGCAGTATAGGTTGGAATATAATTGTAATGAACATTTTCTAAATTATAGCCATTTTGCAATAACCTTTTAAATCCGTTATTGCCATATTTACTGCTAAATTTTATTAAATAATCGTAGCGCATTTGGTCAACAATAACACCTACCATTAGTTTTGGACGTTTAAATTCTTCTATTGTATTTTCTGTTTTGATAGGTGATACAATAGTTGTTTTTTTCGATTTTACAGCAATACAATTTGTTATAGTAAAGCTAATAAATAGGATAAAAATAATTTTTTTCATTTTGAAAAGACTTCTTGAAATTTTAGTTTTCAAAAATACTGTTTTTTTATCCTTTTAATGAATTTTATGTTACAAAAAGGAAAAACATTACATTAATTTAATATTTTAGCCAAAAACAAATTTAATGAACTATTTAGAGCATATAGGTAAGTATTTTTTAATGCTAAAGCAGGTTTTTAAGAAACCTCAAAAATGGTCAGTTTTTAAAGAAATGTTATTTCGTGAAATAGAAGATTTGGGCTTAAAATCTTTAGGAATTATTACTTTTATTTCTTTTTTTGTTGGTGGTGTTGTTGCCATTCAAACAGCTTTAAATGTTGATAGCCCGTTTATTCCAAAATATTTAATTGGTTTTGCAACAAAACGTTCTATGATTTTAGAATTTGCACCCACTTTTATGTGTGTTATTTTAGCAGGGAAAGTAGGGTCGTATATATCTTCCAGTATTGGAACAATGCGTGTTACAGAGCAAATAGACGCCTTGGAAGTTATGGGAATAAATTCACTAAATTATTTGGTATTGCCTAAAATAATTGCAACGCTGTTTTTTTATCCTTTACTTATTAGTTTAGCTATGTTTTTAGGAATTTTAGGTGGTTATGTTGCTGGTATTTTAACAGATTTGTTTTATACGGAAGATTATATTTATGGAATTCAGCTAGATTTTAATCCTTATTTTGTAAAATATGCTTTAACAAAAACGTTGGTATTTGCATTTGTAATTGCAACCATTCCTGCATATCACGGATATTATGTAAAAGGAGGATCTTTAGAGGTTGGTAGAGCTAGCACACAAGCTGTGGTTTGGACAAGTGTGGTGATTATTTTATTAAATTATTTCTTAACCCAAATGCTTTTAGGATAATGATAGAAGTTACAGATTTATACAAAGAATTTAACGGAGTTCCAGTTTTAAAAGGAATATCTACTTCTTTTGAAAAGGGAAAAACAAATATGATTATTGGACAAAGTGGCTCTGGTAAAACAGTTTTTTTAAAATGTTTACTTGGACTGCATACACCTGATAGTGGAATTATTTCTTTTGATGGAAGAAAGCATACCGAATTAGATATTAAAACACAAAGGCAATTGCGCCAAGAAATTGGAATGGTTTTTCAAGGTGGTGCTTTATATGATTCTTTAACAGTTGAAGAGAATATTATGTTTCCTTTAAAAATGTTTGGAGATCAACCAATGTCTGAAATGTTAGATAGAGTTAACTTTGTTTTAAATAGAGTAAACTTACCAAATGCCAATAAAAAGTTTCCGGCAGAATTATCAGGTGGTATGCAAAAACGTGTGGCAATTGCAAGAGCAATTGTAATGAATCCGAAATATTTGTTTTGCGATGAACCAAACTCAGGTTTAGATCCAAATACGGCAACTGTTATAGATAATTTAATTCAAGAAATTACCCAAGAATATCAAATAATTACCATTATAAATTCTCATGATATGAATTCTGTTATGGAAATTGGAGAAAAAATTGTTTTTTTAAAAAATGGGTTAAAAGCGTGGGAAGGAACAAATAAAGAGATCTTTAAAACTGAGAATGAAGCAATTGTAAATTTTGTTTATTCGTCTAATTTATTTCGAAAAGTAAGGGAAGCATATTTAAATGAAACAAAATTGTAAAGTTGTTTGTTTTTTTAAAATATACCTGTATATTTGCACCCGCTAAAAAGGAATAAAATTGACCTGGTAGCTCAGTTGGTAGAGCACCTCCCTTTTAAGGAGGTGGTCCTGGGTTCGAGCCCCAGCCCGGTCACAAAAAGCTTCTCTTAATTGAGAAGCTTTTTAATTAAATTTTGGTGAGATACTCAAGTGGCCAACGAGGGCAGACTGTAAATCTGCTGCGCAAGCTTCGGAGGTTCGAATCCTCCTCTCACCACAAAACCTCAAACAACACGTTTGAGGTTTTTTTTGTACATAGAATAAATGTTTAACAAAATTAGCTAATAGTTAAACAAATATTTATCTTTGTTCTTGATTAATTTTTATAGTATGATAAAAAAACTGCTATTGTTTATATTTGTGTTTCAGATATCACTCTTATTTGCTCAGAATACCGGCGTATTAAAAGGTAAAATTGTAGATGCAAAAACCAGAGAGTTTTTACCTTATGTAAATATTTTAGTTACGGGTACAAATTTAGGTGCGGTCTCTAATGATAAGGGAGAATTTGAAATTACTAACGTTCCCTTAGGTTATGTATCTATTCAAGTATCTTTTTTAGGTTATATCACTAGCTTTTCTGAAGATTATTTAGTTACAAATGATAAAACACCTTTTATTCTTATAGAATTAAATCAAAATACTGAGGTTTTAAATGAGGTTATGGTTGTAAGTAATCCTTTTCAAAAAAATATTGAAACGCCTTTATCCAAACAATCTTTAGGAATTGTTGAAATTGAAAAAAATCCTGGAGGTAATAGGGATGTTTTAAAAGTAATACAATCGTTGCCAGGTGTAGCTTCAAATCCGGGATTTAGAAATGATATTATTATTAGAGGAGGCTCGCCATCAGAAAACAAATTTTATTTAGATGGAATTGAAGTTCCAGTGATTAATCATTTTCAAACACAAGGGTCTACAGGCGGGCCAGTAGGAATTATAAATGCCGATTTAATTAGGAATGTTGATTTTTATACAAGTTCGTTCCAAGCAAATAGAGGCAATGCGTTAAGTTCTATTATTGAGTTTACACAAAAGGATGGAAATCCGGATAAATTAAATACCAGAGCAACCTTGGGAACTTCGGATGCTGGAATTACTTTAGATGGTCCAATTAACAATAAAACTTCGTTTATTTTATCTGCGCGTCAGTCCTATTTACAATTATTATTTAAATTAATAAAATTACCTTTTTTACCTACTTACAACGATTTTCAATTGAAGGTAAAGCATCAACTTTCACCAAAAAGTGAAATTAGTATTATTGGTTTGGGAGCTATTGATAAATTTAAATTGAATACCGAAGTGAACAATAATGTTACTGATATTGACGTTTTAAAAAGGAATAACTATATTTTGAGTAATATTCCGGTTCAAGAGCAGTGGAATTACACTATAGGAGCTTCATATAAGCATTTTGCTAAAAATTCTACCCAACAGTTAGTTGTTAGTAGAAACGAATGGGAAAATGAAGCTAAAAAGTATTTTAACAATACAAACAGCCCAACTGATTTATTGTTGAATTACTCATCTAAAGAAGTAGAAAATAAATTGCGTTTTGAAAATACAATTTCAACAGAACATAATTATAAAATTAATATTGGGGCTGGTGTAGAAAATGCCATTTATACCAATGCTACGTATCAAAAAATAGCTTCTACAAGTGGAGTTTCAGAAATAGATTTTTCTTCGGAAATAACTTTGGTGAAATATAGTTTGTTTGGTCAAATATCAAAAAAATACTTGAATTCTAAATTAGGAACATCAGTTGGTTTTAGAATGGATGGATTGGATTATAATAGTGAAATGAGCAAT
>NZ_JBFHHX010000143.1:0-8097 GCF_041596795.1 Lutibacter sp. | reverse complement strand
CATTATTTTAAGCTTAATGTTGTATATAATTTATTTTGACTTTGCACTAACGAAGCATCTCCTATTTTTACTTTTCCTACACCTTTTTCCAATGCATTAAAGCAATTATGTATTTTTGGAAGCATTCCATCTGCTATTATTCCAGCATCCGTCAGTTCTTTATAAGTTGCAGGATTTATATGTGCAATTACGGAATTTTTATCTTCAATATTTTTTAAAACACCTTTTAATTCAAATACAAAATTTAGTTCTGTATTGTATAATTTACTCATCCCAATTGCCACTTCCGAAACAATGGTATCAGCATTTGTATTTAATAATTGTCCGTTTTTATCATGCGTAATTGCGCAAAAAACTGGCGTTACATTATTTTGTAATAATACATTAATAAAATCAGCATTTACAGCATCTACATCTCCAGCAAAACCATAATCTATATCTTTTACAATGCGTTTATGTGCTAAAATACAATTGGCATCAGCACCCGATAATCCTAAAGCATTGCAATTGTGTTTTTGAAGTTGAGCTGTAATATTTTTATTTAACAAACCTGCATACACCATAGTTACAACCTCAACGGTTGCAGCATCTGTTACTCTTCTTCCATTAATCATTTGAGGAACCAAGCCCATTGCTGAAGAAATTTCTGAAGCTCTTTTTCCACCACCGTGCACCAAAATTTTTGGTCCTTCTAATGCTGCAAAATCTTTTAAAAATGAAGCTAAAGCAATTTCATCATTAATTACATTTCCACCAATTTTTACTATTTGTAAGGTTTGTTTGTCCATTTGTTATTACTGGTTATTTATTGAAAATGTTAATTCGTTTAGTTGTTTAATTGTTGGTGAAAAACACCAATAATGGCTAAAAACCTATTTATTATTGTTTTAAATTTGAGAACGTCATTCTGAACTTGTTTCAGAATCTTATCAACTAAAGTCCAAATTAGTATGAGAACCTAAAACAAGTTCAGGCTCACGAATTATAATAACTATAAATTCTCCAATATTTTCTTCAACACAATTTGTGCAGAATAGGTTCTATTATTTGCTTCAGGAATTACAATTGAATTCTCCGAATCTATCACTTCATCAGCAACAATTACATTTCTTCTTACTGGCAAACAATGCATAAATTTTCCGTTGTTGGTTAACTTCATTTTAGCAGCAGTTACCATCCAATTTTCATCTTTATTCACCACTTTCCCGTAGTCATTAAAATTACTCCAGTTTTTCACATACACAAAATCTGCATTTTCAAACGCTTTATTTTGATCGTATTCTATTCTCGAATTCTTAGTAATTTCTGGATCTAACTCATACCCTTCCGGATGTGTTATCACAAAATCTGCATCTTGTAATTGCATCATTTCAACAAAAGAATTAGCAACCGCTTGTGGCAACGCTTTTGGATGCGGCGCCCACGACAAAACCACTTTAGGTTTATGAGGCACTTTATATTCTTCCATAGTAATAGCATCGGCCAATGCTTGTAACGGATGCCCTGTAGCACTTTCCATATTAACTACTGGAATTCCTGCGTATTTTTTAAAGCTATTAATTACAAGCTCTGCTTTATCTTTTTCTTTATCTGTTAAGGATGCAAATGCTCTAATAGCCACAATATCGCAATATTGCGCAATTACCTGAGCTGCTTCCTTTACATGTTCCGATTTATTTTGATTCATTATTGCTCCATCTTCAAACTCCAATTCCCAACCTTCACTTCCAAAATTCATCACTATGCAATTTAGTCCTAAATTTTGAGCCGCTTTTTGAGTACTTAAACGCGTACGTAAACTATTATTAAAAAACAACAAGCAAATGGTTTTACCTTCACCTAATTTTTGAAATTCTTTTTCATTCTTTTTTAATTCAATAGCCTCCTTCACTGTTTTTTGCAAGCTATCTAAATCGTTAATATTTGTATAATGTTGCATACTTATTTAGTTGTTATTTTTGTGAAATCACTGTTATTTTTAATGGCATTCACAACAAAATTATCTTGTAATCCGTTTACAATCCAAGTTTCTATATTCGCATTTTGAGCAATTTCTGAAGCTTCAATTTTTGTTGACATTCCTCCAGTTCCGTGTAATGAAACCGATGCTTGAATTTGATCTCTTAAAAATTGAATATTATTGGTTTCTTTTATTGTTTGAGGGTTTTTAGCCTCTATTGATTCTTTACTATAAATTCCGTTGGTATTGGTTGCAATAATTAACAAATCTACATTTAAAAGTGCTGCCGTTAAAGCCGATAATTTATCGTTATCACCAAATTTAATCTCGTCTGTAGCTACCGTATCATTTTCATTAATAACAGGAATGTAACTGTTTTCAACCAACACATTTATGGTGTTTTTAATGTTTGTTCTAGATTCTTCCTTTTTGAAATCGGAATAAGACAATAAACATTGCGATGTTAACAAGCCAAGTTCTCTAAAACTTTCCATATAAATACGCATTAAATGTGGTTGCCCAATAGATGCCAATGCTTGTTTTACATTAATTTCCTTACCGTTACTTTCTAATTGCACAAACTGTTTTGCAACTGCTATTGCTCCTGAAGTTACAATTACAAATTCGTAATCATCTTTTAAATCGGAAATCTGACACGCTATATCTTCAATTTTTCCACGCGACAAATGATTGGTTTCTTTTGTAAGTACATTAGAACCAATTTTTAGCAATATTCTTTTTTTACCTGATTTGCCCATTTCCGTAAACGTACCATTTGTTAGTAACTAAATGTTGTAATCCCATTGGACCTCTATGATGTAATTTATCGGTACTTATTGCCAATTCTCCACCCAAACCAAACTGACCACCATCTGTAAAACGCGTAGATGCATTTTGATACACCGCAGCAGAATCTACCGATTCCATAAAGCTTTGAGCTGTTTCATTATTTTTTGTGATGATAACTGCTGAATGTCCGCCACCGTAGGTGTTAATTTTTAAAATAGCTTCTTCCATTGAAGTTACTATTCCTACAACTATTTTATAATCTAAAAACTCTTCGTACCAAATAGCATCATCATCAAAAGCTGAAACATTTTCAAATTTAGAAATTTCAGTATCGCCTAAAACAGTTACTTTTTCATTAATTAATTTTGTAATTAACGTTTTAATAAAAGTTTCTTTATTAATTAAATTTGTATTTATCAACACTTTATCCAATGCATTACACGCCGAAATTTTTGCCGTTTTTGCATTTATAATCACTTTTAAAGCTAATTCTACATCAGCTTCCGTATCCACATACAAAAAATTATTTCCTCGTCCGCTTACAATTACTGGGCAAGTTGCATGTTGTTTAACAAAGGCAATTAATTTTTCACCACCGCGTGGCACAATTAAATCTACTTTTTGTGTAGGATGCTGTAAAAAGTCTTGTGTTTCTGTTCTGTTGTAGTTTAAATATTCTACCCAATTGGTAGTAATATTATTTTTTTGTAGCGCTTTATGCCACAATTCTACTATTTTTAAATTAGAAGTTAAAGACTCTTTTCCGCCTTTTAATAAAATTTTATTTCCCGATTTAAAAGCAATTCCACCTGCTTCAACAGTAACATCAGGTCTAGATTCATAAATAATTAAAACAGTTCCAAAAGGTGCCGTTTTATTGGTCATTTTCAATCCGTTTTCGTGGGTGAAATTGTATAATTCTTTCCCCACAGGATCTACATCAGCAATTAATTGTTGTAATGATAAAATCATTCCATCTACTTTTGCATCATCAACTTTTAAGCGATCATACATTGCTAAATCATCACCCTTATAAGCTTCAACATCAATTTTATTGGAGGTAATAATTGCCGTTCTTTCTTCAGCAATTAGTTGAGCCATTGTTTTTAAAACACTGTTTCTTTGTTGTTCCGTTAATCCTTTCATGATGCTAAAACTTCTTTTAGCGCCGTTATAAATTCAGTAATTTGCGCTTTTGTAATTGACAAAGGAGGCAGAATTCTTAATAAATTTTTATTGTTTGAACCTCCTGTAAAAATATGTTTTTCAGTAATTAATTTTTTTCGTAATTCTCCAACTTCAAAATCAAATTCAACACCTAACATTAAACCTCTTCCTTTCACTTTTTTCACTTCAGGAATTTGTTTAATTGCTTCCATAAAATAGTTAGAAACTTCGTTTACATTGGCTATTAAATTTTCTTCTTCCAAAATATCTAACACAGAAATTGCAGCAACACAAGCCAAGTGATTTCCACCAAATGTGGTTCCTAACATGCCATATTTTGCTTTAAAAACATCCGAAATTAAAACACCACCTATTGGAAAACCGTTTGCCATTCCTTTGGCTGTGGTAATTAAATCTGGTTGAATAGTATGGTATTGGAAAGCAAAAAATTTACCACTTCTTCCATAACCAGATTGAATTTCATCTAAAATTAGCAACACACAATTATCATTGCAAACTTTTTGTACATCTTTAAAAAACTCCGTAGTTCCTTCATCTAAACCTCCAACACCTTGAATTCCTTCAATAATTACAGCAGCAACATCGCCTTTTCCTATTTCGTGAATAACTAATTCAATATCATTTAGCGGTAAAAAAGTAACTTTTTGTTGTAAATTAATGGGTGCATTTATACTCTTATTATCTGTAACCGCAACTGCTGCCGAAGTACGTCCGTGAAACGAATTATTGAATGCTAATATTCTACTTTTTCCTGTTACAAATGATGCCAATTTTAATGCATTTTCATTGGCTTCTGCGCCTGAATTACATAAAAATAAATTATAATTTTCGCAACCAGAAAGTTTACCTAATTTTTCGGCCAATTCTACCTGCAAAGGCATTTGTACCGAATTAGAATAAAATCCAATATTTTGTAATTGCTTTGTTAATGAAGCTACATATTTTGGATGTGTATGACCTATAGAAATTACGCCATGACCACCGTATAAATCTAAATATTTTACATTATTTTCATCCCAAACATAACAACCTTCAGCTTTTACTGGAGTTACATTGTATAGTGGGTAAACATCAAATAATTTCATAATAAAAATGTTAAATCTGATTAATTTTCTCGAATGAAGTTACCAAGCCTTTAATTAAAGATGAACTTAAACCTTGGTGTTCCATTTCATTTAAACCTTCAATAGTACAACCACTTGGTGTTGTAACTTTATCTATTTCCTCTTCAGGATGATTTCCTGTTTGAATTAACAAACTTGCAGCACCTAAACATGTTTGAACTGCTAATTCTTGTGCTTCTTTAGCATCAAAACCTAATTGAATAGCTCCTTGTGAAGTTGCTCTAATTAAACGCATCCAAAAGGCTATTCCACTTGCGCATATTACTGTGGCAGCTTGCATTAAACGCTCTTCAATGCACATTGTTTGTCCTAAAGAATTAAAAATAGTTTTTGCATATTCTACGTTTTCTTTTCCTGCTACATTGGCACTTAAACACGTCATAGATTGTCCAACAGAAATAGCTGTATTTGGCATACTTCTAATAATTGGAACATCTGAACCTAAAACACTTTCAATTTCATCTGTTTTTCTACCAGTAACTACTGAAATAATGGTGTGTTTTTTAGGGTTCACCACTTCTTTTATTTCTTCCAAAACAGTATGTAATTGTTTTGGTTGTACAGCAATTATAACAATATCGGAATAGCGAACTGCTTTTTTATTGTCGCTGGTAATTTTAACATTGGGTAATTTTTCCCAAGAACTTAAAGATTCTGTATCACGCTTTGTTAAATACAAATTTTTAATTTTGAAATTCTTTTGTGTTAAAATTCCAATGGCAATTGAATATCCTAAATTCCCTACGCCTATAATTGCTATTTTCATATCTGTTTTTTTTAAAATGAGTTTGCTTTTAGTTGCAAGCCTTCTTTTTGATTTAATTTAAACATTAAATTCATATTTTGAATAGCTTGTCCGGATGCTCCTTTTAATAAATTATCAATTGCTGAAGTAATTAATAACATATTTCCGTGCTTTTCTAAATGGATAAAACAATTGTTTGTATTTACCACTTGTTTTAAATGAATAGGCTTTTTTGAAATTTTTGTAAAAACCGCATCTGCATAAAAATCTTCAAATAATTGATACGCTTTTTCTATAGGTGCATCAAACTTTAAATAAAGGGAAGCAAAAATTCCTCTACTAAAATTCCCTCTATTTGGGATAAAAAATAATTCTTCAGAAAAATTAGCTTGTAACAAGCCTAAACTTTCAGAAATTTCGCCTAAATGTTGGTGTGTAAATGCTTTGTATATCGAGAAATTATTATCTCTCCAACTAAAATGTGTTGTTTCACTTGGGGAAACTCCTGCTCCTGTTGATCCTGTAGTTGCATTAATATGTACCGAACTATTTAACAAATTAGCTTTTGCTAAAGGCAGCAAAGCTAATTGGATAGCTGTTGCAAAACAACCAGGATTTGCAATGTAATTTGCTTTCTCAATTTTTGCTTGTTGCAATTCAGGCAAACCGTAAACGTATTCATTTTCTTGAAAAACAGCATCTTTTATCAATCTAAAATCATTACTTAAATCAATAATTTTTGTGCCTTCAGAAAACGTGTTAGCTTCTAAAAACTTTTTTGAATTTCCGTGTCCTAAACACAAAAACAATACATCTACATTGGTATTTATAGTATCGGTAAATTTTAAATCTAGTGCACCTAACAAATCCTGATGTATATCATAAATATAATTTCCAGCGTTAGAAGTGCTGTACACAAAATCTATTTCAATATGTGCATGATGTATTAATAATCTAACTAACTCGCCTGCTGTATATCCTGCTCCACCAATAATTCCTGCTTTAATCATAATTTGCTATTTACACTGTGAAATATTTTATTTGGAGTTCCTAAAATTTTAATAAACCCTTTTGCATCGTCTGCACTCCAAGCTTTATTTGTTTCTCCATATTCACCAAAAGTAGATTTCATTAAATCATGCGGAGATTCAATTCCATTTAAACTAAAATGATATGGTTTTAAGGTTACAAACACTTCTCCGGTTACGGTTTTTTGAGAATCTTCTAAAAAGGCTTCGATATTACGCATAACTGGTTCAAAATATTGACCGTCATGAAATAACATTCCGTACCAGCTAGCCAATTGCTCTTTTAAATTTTGTTGCCATTTAGACAATACATGTTTTTCTAATAAATGATGTGCTTTAATAGTTACCACCGCAGCAGCAGCTTCAAAACCAACTCTTCCTTTTATACCCACAATAGTATCGCCAACATGAATATCTCTTCCAATAGCGTATTTAGATGCAATAGCTTCTAATTTTAAAATGGTATTTACAGACGAATCTAATTCATCATTTAATCCAACTAACTCACCTTTTTTAAAGTGTAATTTAATAGTTGTTGGCTCAGTTTTTTCTAACTGACTTGGGTAGGCACTTTCAGGTAATCCTTGGTGCGAAGTTAAGGTTTCAACACCTCCAACACTAGTTCCCCAAATTCCTTTATTAATAGAGTATTTTGCTTTAGACCACGGATAATCTACGCCGTGTTTTTTTAAATATTCTATTTCTTCTTGTCTAGATAATTTTAAATCTCTAATTGGCGTTATAATTTCAATAGTTGGTGCTAATGTTTGAAAAATCATATCAAAACGAACCTGATCATTTCCAGCTCCTGTGCTTCCGTGTGCAATATATTTAGCATCAATTTTTTTAGCGTATTCTACCACCTCAATTGCTTGAAAAACACGTTCTGCACTTACCGATAATGGATAGGTATTATTTTTTAATACATTTCCATACACCATAAATCGAATAGCTTTTTGATAGTACGTTTCTAAAATATTACAATTGGTATGAGATTTCACTCCCATTTCATAAGCTTTCGCTTCTACCGCTTTCAATTCTTCATCAGAAAATCCTCCAGTATTTACTAAAACACTGTGAACTTCAAGGTTTAATTCATTTTGTAAATATTTTACACAATATGATGTGTCTAAACCTCCACTATATGCAACTACAACTTTATCCATACTAATTATTTTTTTTCTTTTTTTAAGAATAATGCTTGTTTAATTTTTTTTAATCTGCTTAACACCTTTGAATTGTATTCGTGCTTTTTAACATTTT